>LFTD01000109.1 GCA_001512625.1 Clostridiales bacterium DTU036
TGGTCAAAAATTGAAATTTGGTGTATACTATTCATGAGAAAACTCCTTTCGGGTACTTGTTTAGCTTTCACTAGCATTATACCATGAAACGCGAGTTTTCTTTTATTTTTCAAGTAAAACTAAGGTTTTATTTCTCCTGTGACACAGGTGGTAGGAATATCTATGAAAACCCTATTTAAGAACCCTTTTTCCAGTATAATCAGAGCTTTTTGGTAGAAAAAGTATTTAACAACTCACCTAGGCCTTTAAATTCAAAGCCTCTATACATCGCAATTACCTCAAATAACACTAGCGAAATTAGCGGTAGGTTTAGGGTAGCTTGTTGTTAACTCCTAATAATGCTATAATAATAAGGTTGTATTAATCTTTTATTACTCGTTTTATTAAGGAGACTTTTATAAATGAAATTAGGAATTGTAGGACTTCCAAATGTTGGAAAGAGTACACTGTTTAATGCTATTACCAAAGCCGGAGCAGAAAGTGCCAACTATCCTTTTTGCACCATTGACCCCAACATGGGAGTGGTAGATGTCCCAGATCCTAGGCTGGCATCTCTAAGTAAACTCTATAACTCAGAAAAGATTCTTCCTGCACAGGTTACTTTCTTTGACATAGCGGGCCTAGTCAAGGGAGCTTCCCACGGAGAGGGACTAGGCAACAAGTTTCTTTCTCACATAAGAGAGGTGGATGCCATCCTTCATGTAGTAAGGTGCTTTGAAGATCCTAATGTCACCCACGTTGAAGCAACAATTGACCCCAAAAGGGATATTGAAATAATAAATATGGAACTTATACTGGCTGACCTTGAGGTCCTGGAAAGAAGAAAATCCAGAGTTGAAAGACAGCTTAAGGGAGACAAGGCCTATGCAGTAGAATATAATCTGATTCTAAAGCTAATTGCCCACCTAGAAAATGAAAGAAGGGCCAAGTCCTGCCCCCTAGAAAAAGAAGAGGTTGCCATCTATGAACAGATGCAGCTTCTAACTTCAAAGCCAGTTATCTATGTGGCCAACGTCTCCATGGAGGACCAAAATCCTGCTTCACTAAAAGATGTTGAGGCAATAGCTAAAGCAGAGGGGGAGCTAGTCCTTCCTATTTCAGCCCAGATAGAAGAAGAAATTGCTGACCTTGATGATGAGGATAAGGAGCTTTTCCTAAAAGAAATGGGCCTTGAAAGCTCAGGACTTGATAGGCTTATTAGGGCCAGTTACGCCCTTTTAAATCTCATCAGCTTTATTACCGCAGGACCCACAGAAACAAAGGCCTGGACCATTATGAAGGGCACTAAAGCCGTTGACGCAGCAGGTAAGATCCACAGTGACATACAAAGAGGTTTTATTAGAGCTGAGACCATTAGCTATGAAGAGCTTAATAGGATAGGATCCATGGTCAAGGCCAAGGAGCTTGGAGCTGTAAGACTAGAAGGTAAGGAATATGTTGTTAAAGATGGAGATGTAATCCTCTTTAGATTTAATGTCTAGACCTTGGTAGCAAGGTCTTTTTTAAGGAAAAATATGAACAATTTAAGACTAGATAAACTCCTAGTCAAAGCTGGCCTAGGAACCAGAAAAGAAGTAAAAAAACTTATTAAAAAGGAAGAAATCAGAGTAAATGGTCAGGTAATAAAAGATCCGGGCTTTATTGTAAATCCCCAAGAAGATATAGTCAGCCTTGGCAATAAGGAAATCCACTACCAAGAGTTCTACTACCTTATGCTTAATAAACCCCAAGGCTATGTATCTGCTAAAGTAGACAACCTCTACCCCACTATTATGGAACTGGTTCCCCAGGACTATAGCCATCTGGACCTTTTTCCCGTTGGAAGACTTGACCTAGATACACTTGGCCTAATGATTATTACCAATGATGGCCACCTCTCCCATAGCCTTAGTTCACCCAAAAGGGCTGTACCCAAAACCTATCTAGTTGAAGTAAGAGGAGAACTTGCAGAAGAAGATAAAAAAAGGATTTCACAGGGACTAGACCTAGACGACTTTACCAGCCTTCCAGCCCAGCTTGAGATCCTAGAAAGTGGTCCAATTTCAAGGGCAGAGCTAACCATAACCGAGGGCAAGTTCCACCAGGTCAAAAGAATGTTTCAGGCCCTTGACAAGGAGGTTATCTATCTCGAGAGAATTAGACTGGCAGGGCTAGAATTAGATGGAGATCTAGAACTGGGCCAGCTTAGGGAGCTCAGCGCCGAAGAAGTAAATATGCTAAAAAATTATCCGCTGTAATCAGCGGATTTATTCTTTATAAAGCTTGGCCTCTTTACCTATATCTATAATAATTTTCTCACCGTCTTTTCTAATAGTACCTATACAAGAAAGACCATTTTCAAAGTGTACAAGGCAGCCGCCCGTTTTCTCATCAATCCATCCTTGTCAACATAAGCTACCCTAAGAAATTTCTCTTGCTCTTCACTTGAGAGCTGGCCCCATCCCACGGCTTCATAATTTTTCATAACTACCTCCTCTAGCCTGCTCTACTATATTTATTCTCAGCTAGGAGCCCTTCAAACATATTTCTCAAATTAAGTCAAAACTCTTTATTACTCTATAACTAGCCCCTCTGGGCCCCAGCTTAGACTCATAAAGCTTAAGGCTCTTTACTTCCAAACTATCAAGGTTAATATCCACCTGTTCAAGACTAAAGCCCTCCTCAAACTCCACTCCCCTCATGATACTTATATGGGGCAGGAATTTCTTTTTATCATAGACTTGACCAATACTATCTAAGGCTCGCCTTACCTGCTTATTAAACTCTAAAAGTTCCCTAGTCTCTTCGAGTTCCAAGTAAACAAGCTCCTCCCTGGGTCTCTTAAAGGAGGCTAGCCCCCTTGGTAGAAGTTTAATCCCATTAAGTGGAAGTTCATCTAAAACATGGATAAGGCTTACAGGGTCACTAATATCCCCTATAAACTGCATGGTTAAATGGAGGTTTTCCCTAGCTATGGGCCTGGCCCTAAAAGCCTTCTTTAGAAGCTGGTTTTGAACCTCAAATATTTCCCTTTTCCAGTTTTCACTTATATCTAAAGCCAAAAATACTCTCATAGTCCCTCCCTCTCTTTTAATATAGCATTTTTGATGAAATATTCCTTAGCCTTGGTATAATAGGTTTGGAGGTAACTATGAAGAAAAAATTATACCTAGCCTTTCCAAGTATTAAACTGGCTTCCCCCCTTGAAAATGGTCCTATAATCCAAAAACTCCTAGACCAAGGTCAGGATGGTCAGCTTATTATTTTCCCTGCCCTAAGCCTAACTGGTGATGGACTAGGAGATTTAAATATGCAGCCCTCAATCCTTGCGGCCAGCTTAGAGGCCCTTAATAATCTATCCACCAAAGTGCCTGCCCTAATTGGCCTACCCATAGAAATAGACGATAGGCTTTTCTCTGTTATGGCCTACCTAGAAGGTGATAGAGTCTTAGGATATTACCCTATTAAAAGCAAAGAGGCCATCTTTTGTGATCCCCAGCTTTTCCCTAGTGACAAAGTCACAGATATAGAACTATTTGACCTATCCATCTACTTAGATGATGAATTTAATACCCCCTATCAAAGCTATGAGTTTCCAACTAGCCCCAGCCTTTACCTAGGCTGTCCTGAAAGCTACTCCATATCTGGAGGTATCCACAGTTCTGAGTACTACTTTAGTGGTAATGTTAAGGAGTCTGCTAGATGGAACCAAGGCCTGGTCGGGCTAGAAGTAAAGCTTAATAAAGGCTTACTAAAAATCCATTCTTATAAAGAAGTAATAAGCACTATAGAAGGCCCCTACCCCTTCCTAAGAAAAAGTAGAGACTACCAGGCCCTTTTGGACTTCCAAGCTAGAGCCTATGGAAATAAACTTGTTAGAACAGGCCTTGCTCACTCAGTTATAGGTATAAGTGGGGGCCTTGACTCAACCTGGGCCTTAATAGCTCTTAAAAGAGCCCATGAGCTAATGGACCTACCCCTGGAAAATATCCACTGTATAGTTATGCCAGGCTTTGGTTCCTCTCAAGACACCATGGATTCTGCGACAAACTTCCTAAAATACCTGGGTTTTAAGGGAGAAGTAATCTCCATAGATACAGCTGTCCTCCAGCACTTTAGAGATTTAAACCATGACCCTAAAGTCATGAATCTGGTCTATGAAAACTCCCAGGCCAGAGAGAGAACCCAGATTCTTATGGACCTGGCCAATAAGTACAATGGACTGGTGGTAGGGACAGGGGATATGAGTGAAATAGCCCTGGGCTGGTCAACCTATAACGGGGACCAGATGAGTATGTATGGAATCAATGCCTCCATCCCCAAGACCCTCATAAAGGATCTAATATTCTGGTATGCTAGTAATTCAGAGGAGGATTTAAAGAAATCCCTCCTTCACATCCTAGGTAGACCCATAAGCCCTGAGCTTCTTCCTCCCGATGAAAAGGGAGCCATTATTCAAAAAACAGAGGAGCAGGTGGGCAAGTATGAAATAGTGGATCTTATCCTCTACCATTTCTTAATGAAAAAAGATCTAGGTGAAATCTATAAGAACCTTGAAAGTTTCTACCCCCAGCTTAGTCCTAAGGAAATAAAAGACAACCTAGCCAGGTTTTTCTCTAGGTTTATTAGCCAGCAGTTTAAAAGAACTGCCAGCCCCCATGGAGTAAAACTTACTAGCCCTTCTATCCTAGACTTTGAAATGGCAGCAGATCTTACCTCTTCCTACTTTTTAAAGGAGATAGAAAAACTATGATAATAAACTATATTTACCATAGCTGCTATGAAATTCTTACTGATAAATACCAGATAATAATAGACTACTTTAGGGGCCCCATTAATCTAAGAAAGGACAGGGAAATAATCTTTCTTGTCAGCCATGGCCATGAGGACCACTATACAAAAGAAATCCACTCCATGGCTGACTGGGTTTTTCTATGGGAGGGAATTGATTACAGAGATGAAAAGACCATTCCCCTAGCCCCTGGAGATGAGTATTTATATAAGGACATCTCAATAAGGACCAGTGGCTCTACTGACCAAGGCCTATCTTTTGAAATTGGAGTTGAAGGAAAAAGACTGATCCATGTGGGAGACCTCAATAACTGGATTTGGCCAGAGGACAGCCAAGAGGAAAGAAGAGCCATGGAAGAGGACTTTCTAAGCTACCTTTCTGTCTTTAAAAAAGAACCTGACATCCTCTTTTTCCCAGTAGATTACAGGCTGGGAGAAAATTATGATTCGGGAGTAGACCAAGCCCTAGAAATACTCAGGCCCTCCCTACTCTTCCCCCTGCACTTTACAGAGCATCCGGAAATTCTTCCCATTTACAAAGAAAAAATTAAGGACAAGGTTAGAATGATCCTACCAGATGAAAGACCCTACCAGGTTATATAGGTATTTTAAAAGGGACTCACCAGAGTCCCTTTAAGTTATTCCACTATCCTATATAACCAGCATCGGTTAAGATTTGAATGGCAACGCCTACCTTAGTTTCATTAACCATTACAATAGGTCCTGTGCAACCCATGCCGCTAGAGGCATAAATGCCTTCCTTCCAAAGAACTTTAACAGCATCTTCTAGTTCGAGAATGTCTATTCCAGAAATCTCGCCAGTAGTTACTTCCTCTGGTGGAGCAGTAACTTCCTCTTCTGCTGCCGCCTTGTCTTTAGACTGAGTAAGTCCTTCTAGGATTGTATCAAGTCCAGCCGCCTTAGCCTTTTTATATTCAGCCTCAGCAACCTCATTAACCTTGCCTATAACTAGGTCCTTAGCATAGCCTAGAGCGTTGGTTACAACAGGTGAACCACTTACTCTAGAAAGAATTAGAACCAGCCTATCAAAGCCTTGTCCCATTCCAGGACCATATCCATCACCTACAGCTTCAAAGTTTCCGCCGGTATGGAAGGAGGAGAAGGTCTTCATAAGAAGGTTACCTGTTAAGGTATCAGTTACCATAACATCTGGTGTTCCTCTTAAGAGGTCATTTCCTCTCATTACTGTACCGCCATCAGCCCTATCGCTCTCAGCAAAATTGATTTTATAGCCACCTTCACTGAGTTCTCTTAGAGCTCTTTCAACAGTACGGGCACCATCGACATTTAAAATACCAACTGAAGGATCGGGGTTTCCAGCAGCCTTAGCCGAAACAATTCCAGCAATGGCATTAAGCACCATGGCTTCATTACGGTGGGCTGAGCTAGTTCCTGTGGTTGTTGCAACATACATCTTCTTACCAAAGCCAGGAGTTACTGTTCTTCCAACAGTGGATACTCCTATAGGGAAGCTATAGTGCATGGTTACACAGCCCTGGATTCTTCCGCTATCAAGGAGTTCTTCCATAACTTTGTACTGCACATCTTCGCTTTCCACTTCAACAAGTGTAAGATCTGTCTCTACCTTTGGTCCAATCAGAACTACTTCCACATCTGCATTATCTTTTTGGAAATTTTCAGCGCCTTTTAAAAGATTATCAACACCAAGTTCAGATCCATAAAGAGTAAGCCCTAGGGCAATCTTATCGTGGAAAAGGCCTGTCTCAAGACCAGTGGCAATCTCATCGAATACTTCTCCAATAATTGCCTTAACCTTTAGATTTTCCATCTTTCCTCCTATTGATTCAGGGAAGCTGCAAAGTCTCTCATGGCTTCAGCTACCATGGAGCGGATTTCCTCCTTGGAAATACTTCCTTCTTCCTCTTGGAGGCCAGGGTTCTTTTCTATTACGACGGAAACTCCATCAAATAGGTTAGTCATACGTCCTAGGAAGAGTGAACCCTTACCTACGATCATAGCCCTGTTAATTTTTCCACTTGTAATATCATCAATTGCAAATCCTAGGTATGGAACTCCTGAAGGAATATGTCCCTGTGTTGGAGCCCAGCCCACCATTCCATGATTTGCTACA
Source organism: Clostridiales bacterium DTU036 (assembly GCA_001512625.1). Classification (GTDB taxonomy): domain Bacteria; phylum Bacillota; class Clostridia; order Peptostreptococcales; family Acidaminobacteraceae; genus DTU036. The sequence goes on from LFTD01000109.1 coordinate 6,884, forward strand.
AAGTCATTTATCTCACTGCGCTCAAGGTCTTTTCTCATTACACCAAGGGCTGCAATCATCTTGTAGTTAGCAGTTGGGACATCACCAGCACCAGCAGGTACGGTAATATCTGGGTTTTGCATTTCTACAGAGTATCTATCAATATCTTTAATGCTAAGTCCAGCCTTATCAAGAACTGAAGTTGTAAGAGCGCCAGTAACATTTTGGGGTGATGAGCCAGTACCTACGGTATGGCCACCAACAATGTCTGTTCTAATAATTGGATTCACACCATCATTTTCAGATATTAAAGCTGCAAAACCAGCCACAGCATCCTCTAGGATAGGTAAGCCCTTTTCAACGTGGTTCTTGCCATTCATACCAAGTTTAGCAGTTGCACCACCAGCTGCAATTACTACATTCTTATAAACTCCAGCCTTTACAAGGGCTGCAGCCTGAATAAGAGTATGGGCAGGAGCAGCACAGAAACCACGGGTATCAGAACCTGTAGCATTCATACAATCTGTCATCTCTGCAATAGACTTGGCGAAGTTTCCCCCACCTCTTTGGTTCATATCACCACAGGCTTCTTCTGAGCACTCAATAACATAATCAACATCTTTAGGGTCGATATTATTAAGAGTAAAGAGTCTCTCCATAGCCATGGCTCCAGAAGCCTTAACAACAAGGTTTTCAAAGATAACATGGGCATTAAGGTTAACGTCGATGTCGTGGGCACGCTCAACACAACCTACGATTTTTCCTTCAAATAAAAGGGCTTCAGCGCCACGTTTTTCGATTTCTTCTTCAATCTTAGCTAGTTCAACACCAGCAGGAAGATTTTTCATTTTCTCATTAATCTTATAACCTTCAAGTTTAGGGCGAACAGCTTCAGTAAATTCTTTTTCAAGAATAACTAGACCAAAAGCGTCAGCAGCTTTAATCATTGCTATAAATACGTCTTCTGGATAAATTTCTCCCTTTTTACCTAAAGTACTAGCTCCCTCTACAGCCTTACCAACCCAGGGCATACCCATTTCTTTAAGCTCATCTGGCGTAATATTGCCAATATAGCACTGGTTAGGGGGATAGCTTACTACTTCATCAAAAGAACGTAGGCTAGAGCTAACTTTCTTAAGATATTCACTTTCAGGATTAACAATTTTTTCGGTAGTTTGAGTAGTACCGTTATTAAGCACCATTTCAGGTGTATGAGCCAGGATATAACTAGCTGCTTTTAAAACTGGGAACATCTATTCCTCCTCAATAAATTGTGATAAAAAGGGGTGATATTTCTATCACCCCTTTATTATTATTCAAAGACTGTTTGCTCCTCAATCTCAGTTTCAAGAGCTGCTAGAGCTTTATCTACCAGTCTCCTTCTAAGATTTAGTTCCTCTTCTTGATCCAGATTTGGATTACCAAGTGGGTGAGGAATTGCAATTGTTGGAACAATTCTATTGGCTCCAACAGTCAGTGAAATTGGAACGACAGTACACATGTGTACTACAGGGATGCCATAGGCCTCAATTCCCTTAACCATCGTTGCACCGCAACGTGTACAGGTGCCTCAGGTTGAGGTTAAAATAACAGCATCAACACCGTCTTCAATTAGTTTTTTACCAATTTCTTCAGAGAAGGCCTTAGCACTGGCAACAGCTGTTCCGTTACCTACTGTTGAGTAGTAGTAGCGGTGAAGCTTGCCAATTTTGCCTTCTTCTTCATACTGACGAAGTACATCTACAGGGATAACTCTGTCTGCATCAAGGTTTGCATAAACAGGGTCAAATCCACCGTGGGCTGTCTCATAGGTTGCCTCAGTAAGATCCATAACTCCATCAATGTCATACTCGCCATACTTGGAGGCTGAAGATGACTCAATGCGATCGGGATTTCCTTTTGGAACAATACCACCGGATGTAACGATAGCAATAGTTGCTTCCTTTACACTCTTAAGAGGAGCAGCTGGTTCGACTCTATCAAAACTTGGCATGGGGAACTCAGTCTCGAACTCCTCACCTTTAAGTTTTTGAAGCAGCATTTCAACTGCACGAGCAGAGCCGCGTTTTTCTGTAAAGAAATTCTTACGAATTCCTCTTGGATAGTAGTGCTCTTCTTCAGGACTTCCGATTTCTTCATTATTAACTAATTTCAGGGCTAGGGGAACCATTTTGCCAACCGCATCACGCATACCAGCAGCACTATCTCTAGTTTCTACTATGTATACTTCTTTCTTATACATGTCAGCGCCAGGGTTCTCTATATACATCCCTGTAAGAGCAGGAATTCCCAGCTCATTTTGAACTGCTGTGGTGATATCACCACAGGCAACGCCATAACGGCCAGCGTTAAAGGCGGGACCCGCAATAAATAGATCCGCATCTTGAGACTTAATCATCTCTAGAATAGTTTCTTTTGCACTTTCCAGGTTTTCGTTGTAAAAAGAGTCACCGCATACAATAGTAGCGACGATTTCAGCATTTTCGCCTAGACCAGCATTCAAAGCTAGTCCTGGGCCCACAGCGCCTTCCCTTATTTCGGGTTCAATATGGGCTTGCTCCTCTCCTCCGATACCTGCAAAGAATTGGTTGATGTAGTGTACAACCTTAATCTTGCTCATATCTCTCTCCTAATGCTTTCTAGAATTTGGTGAATTCTGATCTAATGGCTGTCATTTCTTCAATGATATCATCAACATCTAAAACCATTTCCATCATGCCAATTTGCTCATCATAAACATCAGCGTCAACTTCGTTTTTGAATTCTGGTTCGCAGCAATGGTAAACTCTAAGTCCTAACTGGACTCCAGCTAAGGGACCTGCGAAGGTTGGATCTCCTGCTGTAACGGTTTCAGCAGCTAGTCCAGCAGCTTCACCTTCAGCAGCACCAAGAACGACAACTACGTTCTCAGCTCCGTATTCATTGGTAAGATCTAATACTCTTCTTTGATTCTCCAGGTCCATAGCGCCGGCAGCGGTTCACACAAAACATTCAGTGGCTGCAAAGACTACTTCGGCAGATGTGGACTTTAAACATTCTTCCATGGCGGGAGCTGGGACACCATCTCTATCGCCGATGAGAATGACTTTTTTTCCATCATATAGGCTCATCTTTGTCTTCCTTTCTTATTTGAAAATTTTAATTTGATTTTTTTCTAGTATCCCTTAGCACTCATGCTATTAAAGCCAAGTTCATTGGTGGCGCCTGTAATAGCTTGAAGCTCAACCAAAATGCTTCCATCTTTACGTAAACTGCCATCAAATCCACCAGCAATAACATCAGCGTAGGATACATCACCGATGATTTTGTCCATAGGAGGTAGCTCGATTACTTCGTTAGCATTTCCTCCTGTAACAACGGCGTTAGCCTTAGCATCGGCGTCAGCCAGAGACTGGCTTGCACCATCACGGCCTGCGTATTCGTCTGTAATGATAACGGTTTTAATTCCTTTATCTTCAATCTTTACACAGTTCATGATTAGGTCAGTGTCGGGGTTACCAAAGCCTTCTTGAGAGATAACGACTCCATCAACTCCTAAGTACTCAGCTAGTTTGCTAGCCCAGTCAGAGGAGCGGATTTTGTCAGCAAGATAAACGTTTTCATTGGTGATTATAACACCAACAAAGTTTAGTTCTTTACCGTGCTTTTCATACAAGTCTGCTACCACTGGATTATTCAAGTGGTGGTAGGTTGTATTTTTATCACAGGCAGAAACACAGTTACCGCTAACAATAGCGCCATCCATAATTTCTGTCGGATAAATAAAAGTTGAAAGGGTTTTCTTGGCATCAACACCATAAACATAGGTGTCATGCAGCAGTCCTTGGGACTGGAGCATTTGTACATAGGCAACCTTGGGAAGATCAGGATACTGAGCTACCTGCTGTAGTAGAGGTAGGGTCTCGTAAACCTTTACTTCATCTGGTTCTACTTCCTTAGCAGCTTCGCCAAGGTAGAGGGCAGCCTTGAAACCAGCAAGACGAAGGATTTCTTCATGGGCGTGTTGTAGAATCTCAGGCTTAACATCCATTGTGACAACAACGTTGTTTAGTTTTGAGAAGGGGGTGTATTCAGCACCTGGCCCTGTCATGTCGATAATTCCTTCTTGGAAACCAACAATTCTTCCAGCAGTTACTACGGCAGCGCCTTTTAGTACGTGGGTTCTACCTGAACCAACTTGATTGACCTTGTTGATAACACCGGGGAAAATTCCGCCAGCGCCTTCAACCTTAACTCTGGGCTCGATAACGTCCTTGACAGGAGTTATTCTTACGCTCTCCCCTGGTCTAGCTAGGTCGATTTGAACATCAGTAATGTGTTCGTCTTCAAGGATAAGTGCCTTTAGTTCTTCTTTGTTAACAAAGAGAACACCATCCTTTACGTGGGTCGTATCTGCAAACTGAACATCTTTAATAAAGATATTGCCTAATTCAAGTTGCATTGCCCACCTCCTTTCATAAGATTAGATATATTTTTTAATTAGTTCTTCAACAGAAGTAGCTGTTGCAGCATCGCCTCTTAAATCTTCAACCATCACACCATCTTTATAGATGTAGATAGCTGGTAGACCAGCAACACCTTCAGCCATGGCAACGCGACGTCCTTTTCCAATGTCAAAGGATGCAAATTTAATCTTGTCACCATACTTTTCTTCTAGTGCGTGAATGTGAGGCATAAGTGCCTTACATGGCTCACAGCTTTGTCCCCAGAAATCAACTAGTACAGGACCTTCAACTTCTTTGACTTCAGCATTAAAGTTCTTTTTATCTAGTTCTAACATCTTCCCTCCTAAAAATTATTTTCTATATATTTTTCTGCCTGTATGGCAGCTACAGCGCCATCACTGGCAGCAGTTACTACTTGACGTAAAATCTTACCACGGATATCTCCAGCAGCAAATACTCCTTCAACATTGGTAGCTAGTTCTTCATTAGCCTTGATGTATCCGCCCTCATCTAAATTGATTGAGCTATTAAAGGTTGAGGTTGCTGGAAGGTAGCCAACTTGGACAAAAACACCAAAGATACCATCATCTTCATCTGCTAGGTACTCAGTATCTTCACCGGTCACACGGTTGTGAAGGACCATCCTATCAACAACGCCTTCTTCGCCACTAATTTCCTTTACAACGCTATTCCAAATAAAATCAATTTTTTCATTGGCAAAGGCTTTCTCTTGAATAGATTTTGCGGCGCGAAGTTCGTCACGTCTATGAACAACATGGACTTTACGAGCAAATTTTGTTAGGTAGATTGCTTCTTCTACTGCAGTGTCTCCACCGCCAATTACGTAGATTTCTAAATCTTCATAGAAGGCAGCATCACATGTTGCACAGTAGCTAACGCCTCTACCAGTAAACTCTTTTTCGCCAGGAACATCAAGCTTACGGGGAACAGCACCAGTAGCAAGAATAACAGCCTTAGCTTCATACTCTCCCTTATTGGTTTTAACTTTTTTAACTTTTTCATTTAGCTCGAGGCTAGTTACTTCTTCATAACGAAGGTCAACGCCAAAGTGGCTAACTTGTTCTACCATTCGGCCAATTAGTTTTGGTCCGGTCTCATCCTGGGGTGAACCAGGATAGTTTTCAATTTCATCGGTTGTAACAATTTGTCCGCCAGCCTTCTCTTTTTCAAGAAGAACTGTGTCAAGTTTTGCACGTCCAGCGTAAAGGGCTGCTGAAAGTCCTGCAGGTCCAGCTCCGACGATAATTAAGTCGTGAATTTTGCTCATAAATCCTTATCCTATCCTTTCATTTTTCAAGCGCACTATCGATTAAAGAGAGATCAATCATCCGGCAGTCATTCATTCGCTGATCATCTTCCAGAAACAGCTTGGGGTTTTTCATAAGATTCCTTGCCATAACTAAGGCATCTTCAATAATTAGAAGGGAGTCCATATCTATCTCTCCCCTATCCTCCTCAACAAGAACCGACTTAAAGGGAGTCTCATTGGGTTTAACACTACCACTTAGTGGATGACTAAGTAGCCTGTCTCCTTGATGTATCCCATCCCTCACTAGCTCCAGAAGTTCCAAATAACCCACATCGGCAAAATGAATCTCATATTTATTTTTATACTTCTCTTTTACCCAAGGGTTATTGGTTAGAATCTTCATTTACACTCCTTATAGACATAAATAGGCGCTATTATCTAACAGTCTAAGTATAGCATAAATGTCCAGGAATCATAGCTTAATCAGGCCCATAAATCCCAACAAATACATAATATTTTAGCCTGTAATTGACTAAAAAAAATCATCATACAGAGTCTTTATATAGATTTTTTCACCTATATATGGCCCAGTCACATTTATAACTGTTTTTTTATAGTTTGCGTAATATATCAGTCTTCTATCCTCAACAACTTGAATTTCCCATAAAAATCCTATAACTTTTATTTTTGAAAAAAGTTGGTTTTTGACAGGCACAAAATCACACCGCCAGCTTTGTGCAAAAAATGTTAATTTATTGTATACTATTATCAAGGAGGATTTATGAAAATCTCAAAGTGGAAGATCTTTACCACAGCCCTCAAATTCAGCGCCATAACCTTCGGTGGCGGATTTGTCATGATAGGCATGATGGAAAGAAAATTTGTAGAAGAGCTTGAGCTCCTAAAACAAGAAGAAATGATGGACATAGCAGCCATAGCTCAAAGTGCACCAGGGGCAGTTGCTGTAAATGCTTGGATTCTTCTTGGCTTTCGCTTGCATGGTTTTGCAGGTAGCTTGGTAGCAACCCTTGGCGCCATCATGCCTCCCCTTTTCATAATAGGGCTAATCTCAATGGTCTATAGACAGTTTATAGAAAGCCAGATGGTAGCCATGATAATGAAGGGGATGCAAATTGCGGTTGCAGCCATTATAAGCGACCTAGTAATAAACCTCTTTACCTCCCTAGCTAAAGACGCTTTACCCTGGGATTTTCTTTTAGTTTTTTTTGCCCTATTATTGATCCTCTACTATAATTTCCCCATCTATATCCTACTTATATCTTTTGCAGCCTTAGGGATTTGGAGGAAAAAATGATTTTTCTTAAACTTTTCTGGGCCTTCTTACAAATAGGAATGTTTAGTGTTGGTGGTGGCTATGCAGCCCTGCCTCTAATAAAAAACCAGGTGGTGATAAAAAACACCTGGCTTACAGCCAAGGAATTCTATGATATTGTAACTATTGCAGAGATGACTCCTGGACCCCTAGCCATTAATGCCGCAACCTTTGTAGGCATTAAAATAGCCGGCATACCCGGAGCCCTTGTAGCCAGCTTTTCAACAGTTCTTCCTTCCATGTTCATAGTAACCAGTCTTGCTCTAGTCCTCTACCATAAGAGGGGGGGCGGGGTTAAGATAATGGAGAAAATTCTCTATGGACTTAGGCCCGCAGTTATTGCCCTAATAACTTCTGCCGCCTTTAGTTTAATAGAGGTAGCTCTTCTCCAGGACGAGGAGCTTAATGTCTTTAAAGTTCTAGCCTTTTTTACTCAGGTCTACCTCCTCAGAACAAAGAAGATATCCCCCATGAAACTCCTAATCCTAACAGGTGCAGGATCCTTCCTAATCTACCTAGTAATATAATAAAGACCCACTAAGGGTCTTTATTTACTAGAAGGGCTTAAATGACTGGTAAACCTCTTCATTTATAGCCTTAAGAATTTCTATAGCCAGTTCAACAGTAGCCCCATAATCCTTCATAGAAGCATAGCCATAGTGGGAATGAATATATCTAACAGGTATTCCTAAAACAATGGTTGGTACCCCGGCATTTGAGAGATGTATTGGAGAGCCATTTGTAGAGCCCCCACTCCTAACAGCCTCCTGGCATGCAATATCCTGCTTTCTAGCAATCCCAAGCGCAAAACTCTGAAAACCCGGATGGGTTAACATCCCCCTGTCTACATGGCGTAGCATAGGGCCATGATGGAGTAGGGTCTGGGCTTCAGGAGGAGCCAGAAAGCTATCATCTGCAGGACAACCTTCAAATACTAGGGCTAGGTCAGGCTCTATTCTTCTCGCACTTACCTGAGCCCCTCTAAGGCCCCCTTCTTCTTGACTAGATAATGAGCCTACAACCTCAAGGTCTAGGTTCAATTCCTCTATAGTCTCAATTACTTCAAGTAAAGCAGCCACTCCTAGTCTACAGTCAAAGGCCTTTCCCATTAAAAGGTTTCTCTCGGGGAAAGCTTTAAAAGCGACTTCAGGAACCATGGGACTGCCTATTCCAATGCCTAGCTCTCTAACCTCATCAGCACTACTTACTCCTAAATCTACAACTAGGTGGTCCAGTTTAAGGCCCCTACTTCTTTCTTCTTCACTCATAAAATGGGGAGGCTTTGATGCCACAACCCCTCTAATATATTCCCCTTTATCATTTCTAATCAAAAATATTTGAGATGGCAGGTTATGCTCTACCCAGCCTCCTAAAGCGTGGAGGCCCAGCATTCCATTATCATGAACATAGCTAACCATAAAACCCACTTCATCTATGTGGGCATCTAACATAATTCTGAGTTTTTTCTTCTCCCCTTTTAGGCCAATAAATACATTGTTCATAGTATCAGCTTCAAGCTTCTTACTACCCTTATAAATATTAGGTATTAATCTAGCCACCTCTGTTTCAAAGCCTGCTGGTCCAAAGGCATTAGTTAGTTTTTCTATCCTACTAGTATCCATCCTTATTTCCCTTCCTCCATTTTTCTAACTTGATTTCATCTTCAATCTCAAGATCCTTATTACCTGCAAGGTCCTGAATATGATGGGTAAACTCATGGCGCAGAGTATCCCTCAGTTTTTCAACTAGGTCCTGCCTATCCAGGTGTCCATAAAGCTTCTTAAAGGATCCATAATAAATCTTAATCTGTCTACCCAAGCGGCTTCTTGAGTATTCACCCAAGATTACAAGCTCCTCACTCCTGGCCTCATGATGGTATTTAGTTGTTTCAACTAGGACTATACCTAGATTGAGTTCATTAAAAAATACAGCAGGTAGCTCCTCTGCCAGCTCATCTAAGATATGTCCTATTTCATCATAACTAGGAAACATGTCAACTCCTCTATCCATCTATGGTAAAATACTTCTAGGAGGTAGCCATGGCAAAGAACCCAATTCAAAATATAATTATTGATAGCCTAGTTGTTTTCATAATTTTTTGGTTCCTTTTTTTCCTAGAAAAATACCAGCTTATTTCCTCAAACTCTGCTAAACTTTATTTTATAATAGCTCTTGCTTTGGCTCTTATAGATATCCTTGTTTCAACTAAACTAGCTAAGTGGTTAGCCAGCCTTAAAGATAAGGATTTATAAAAGTCCCTCTAAATGGCCATCTATCTGATCTAAATAGAGGCCTTCTTTATTTAAGTCCCTAATCACCACCAATTCAACACCATTTTTAAGGGCTGCAAAGGCTTTTTCTTCTACCGCTTCTTGTAGACCACTTTCTTCTGTGACTAGAGTAGTTATCTTATACTGGTTAATCATAGCCTGGTTCATCTCCTGACTAAAGGGCCCACATAGGGCCAGGATCTGCTTATAGCCCAGGCCCAGCTCCCTGATTTTTTCAATATTCTCTACTCTTGGCTCAATCCTAACATAGGCCCTCAAATGAATTTTTGGACTGACTAAGCCCTCAATACTCTGCATACCAGTGGTAATTAGGATATTTCCCTTGGATTCTTCTAAATGCTTCCTAGCCTCTTCAAGCTCGGAAAATACCCAGACTCCAGCAGGAATTTTCTCCTCTGCCAAAAGCCTAATATATTTGGCCCCTATCTCTTCAGCCATCTGAGCTAGGACTCTACTTTTAGTTTTATCATAGGGATGAGTCCCATCTATTAGGGCTAGCGCCTTATCAGGAAACATCTCCATGGTCTGGCTTTTAGTTTCCTTTTCTTCAAAAACCCTCAGCTTATCATCCTCCTCAGGAAGGAGTTCCCTACCCGCAGGAGAATTCAAAAATACCCAAAGATCATAACCCTTTCTTCTACTTTGGTTAATCCATTTTCTGGCCTCAGCCGAGCCAGCAAAGACAATTATATTCATATTATTATTCACCTCTTCTTAACTTGAGCACTATAAAAAAGTCTACTCTAATAGTGGATTCTAGTCAATAAAAAAACCCCGAAGGGTTTTTTATTAGAATATTGAAGCGAAAACCAATGCTACAACAGTCATTAATTTAATAAGAATATTTAGAGAAGGACCAGATGTATCCTTGAAAGGGTCACCAACAGTGTCTCCAACAACTCCAGCCATATGGGCTTCTGAACCCTTGCCACCATAGTGGCCTTCTTCAATATACTTCTTAGCGTTGTCCCAGGCTCCACCAGAGTTTGACATAAAGATTGCCATTAGAACTCCAGTTACAAGTGAACCTGCCAGTAGACCACCAAGAGCAGCTGCACCCATGAATTTACCCACAACAAGGGGTACTACAACTGCCATAACTCCTGGAAGGATCATTTCCTTAAGAGCAGCAGCTGTGGAGATATCAACGCAGCGGGCGTAGTCAGGAGTAGCCTTGTACTCCATAATACCAGGGATTTCTCTAAACTGACGACGAACTTCTTCTATCATGTGGTTGGCTGCTTTACCAACTGAATTCATGGTTAGGGCTGAGAAAACAAAGGGTAAGGTACCGCCAATAAATAGGCCAACTGTAACCTTAGGATTCAGTATATCAATACTAGTAAGTCCAACCGATTCGGCATAGGATGCAAAAAGTCCTAGGGCTGTAAGGGCAGCTGAGCCAATGGCAAAGCCTTTACCAATAGCTGCAGTTGTATTTCCTACGGAGTCAAGTTTATCAGTAATCTCGCGGACCTCTTCTGGAAGCTCGCACATCTCAGCAATTCCACCAGCATTATCAGCAATTGGGCCATAGGCGTCAACTGCAACTGTAATACCGGCAGTACTTAGCATTCCAAGAGCTGCAAGTGCAATACCATATAGACCTTGGAAATGGAAGGCTATAAGAATAGCAGCTGAGATAAAGACTATTGGAAGGGCAGTTGAGAGCATACCAACAGCAAGACCTGATATAATAGTTGTTGCTGGGCCGGTTTGTGACTGGTTAGCAATTTCCTTAACATGCTTATAATCAGCTGAAGTATAAATCTCAGTTATCTGTCCAATTAAAAGTCCAGATACAAGACCAGCAATAATAGCAAAGGCAGCATTCATACTACCAAAATAATGAGTACTAAAGAATAGTGCGGCAGCAGCAACAACAATACTACTTACATAAGTAGCCATTGTAAGTGCCTTTTGCGGATTCGAGTCCTCACCACCCTTAACAAAAAAGGTCCCTATCATGGCAGCTATAATACCTACTGCTGCTAAAACTAATGGAAACTCAACGGCTCCTGCAACATTCAGGCTAACTCCCAGTGTCAGGGAAGCAACAATACTTCCAACATAGGATTCAAAAAGGTCGGCTCCCATACCAGCAACGTCTCCAACATTATCGCCAACATTATCAGCGATAGTAGCAGGATTTCTTGGGTCATCCTCAGGGATACCTGCTTCAACCTTACCAACAAGGTCAGCACCAACGTCAGCGGCCTTGGTATAGATACCACCGCCAACCCTGGCAAAAAGAGCAATTGAAGAAGCTCCTAAGCTATAACCAGTTATAATATCATAGCGACCCGGGAAGATAAAAAGTACAAGCCCAACTCCTAGAAAGCCAAGGCCTACAACACTCATTCCCATAACAGCCCCGCCACCAAAGGCAACGCTTAGGGCCTTGTTCATACCACTGCTCATAGCTGCTGAAGCTGTTCTAACATTAGCTCTAGTTGAGATACGCATTCCTATGAAGCCAGCTAAAGCTGAAAGAATAGTTCCAATAGCAAAGGCAACGGCAGTTTGATAATTTATACCAATAGCTAATAAAATAAGTAATGTAACAGAGAAAATCGCAATATACATATACTCCCTGCGGATAAAAGCCATGGCACCATCAGCGATATAGCCTGAGATTTCTCCCATCCTATCGGTGCCTGTATCCACGGGATTGATTTTTGTAGCAATCAAGTAATAGGTAAATGCGAGGGCAATAAGCCCAGTAATAATTGGCAGTAAGTCCATCATTTCTTTACCTCACGATTAATTATACTTTTGTAATACCATTAAAATTATTGCACTCAACATAAAAACAACAGCAGCAGCAGTTGTCATTTTTTCAAACATAGCATCTAAACTTCTCGCTTTTTGCTTTCCAAAAAGCTGCTCAGCACCTCCTCCAATGGAACCAGAAAGTCCTGCGGATTTTCCAGATTGCATTAAAACGCTGACAATTAAAACGAGACTTGCTAATAAGAATATGATTGTAAATATTATTGACATTGTACTCATCTTTTACCTCCTCCCATAACATATAGATGTTATCATAGCCCGGGTACCTTGGCAATAGAAATAAGAGCAGAATCAGATAAATAAATGAAAAAAATATCCTATAAATAAAAAGAAGCAGCCGGAGCTGCTTAAAAAACTTAGAGTCCTAAAAATCCTGAGGACATTTGATTTTTCTTTTCAAGAATCATCTTGAGGTGTTCTCTTTCTTCTTTTAGAAGAATCTTGACTTCATCTGGAGCGAAATCTGGGAAGAAACCCATTACATCTTGAACATAGCCGGTGGCTTCTCTTTCAACGCGCTCTGCAATATCTAAGACTTGCCACTTATCTCTTATTTTGGAGAATTTATCAAAATCAAAATTTTCTCCAATAACTGAGTTATCAAACATATTCTTAATGTACTCTGCGTCCTCATCTGATAGAATAACAGTTTCGTTTTCAGAGGCCATCTCACCTAGTCTAGTGTAAATCTTGGCATGACGATACTCATCTGCAGCAAGCTTTTCAAAGAACTTACCATATCCTCCTCTGACCTCATCGCTAATGCTGTCATAGAACTTTCCAACTCTTTCTTCAAAACCACAAATGGCTTCGAATACATCTTTTACGGTTTTCATGAAATCCTCCTTATTATGTCTATAATCAATTACAATTATAACATAGTTTTCTTAATCAGTATAGACCTCCCCGTCAATTACTGTCATTTGACAGCTAGTATAATTAGAGAAGGGATCTCCATCAAATACAGCAAAATCAGCATCCTTGCCAACTTCAATACTACCTAGCCTATGATCCAGTTGTATTATCTTAGCAGCTTCAAGGGTAACACCAGCTAAGGCAACATTCCAATCAAGGCCTCTTTTGACTAGAAGCCCAATATGCATAAGAAGCTGCCAGGTATTATAGTCGGTATCCTCTGTTAAAGCCAGGCTTACCCCAGCCTCACTAAGCTCTTTTGCGTTATCTAGCGAGATATCCCAGAGCTCAAGCTTTTGAGGTGAAAGGGTGGTTGGTCCCACAACACACTTAACCTGTTCCTTAGCCAAATAGTCTTTAATCTTATAACCTTCTGTAACATGCTCCACAACATAATCAAGTCCAAACTCCTTGGCAATTCTAGTGGCAGTAACTATATCATCTGCCCTATGGGCATGGATCCTGCATCTCATCTGCCCCCTAACAACTGGCACCAAGGGATCTTTCTCAAAATCAGGAGCAGGTTTCTTTCCCTCTCCCCTCTCATAGGCAAGAAGCTCATCGCTGTAAACCTTGGCTTCAAAAAGAGTTTTTCTAAGTAGGCCCGCTACACCCATTCTAGTAACGGGTAACTTCTGTTGGAGGCCAAAAAACCTCTTTGGATTTTCACCTAGAGCCATCTTCATCATATCAGTACCAGGAATATGCATATCCAGAGCTGTTTTACCTCTAAGTTTAATGGCACAGCCTATTCCCCCAACAACATTTGCAGAGCCAGGAGTTGTAAAAACTGTAGTAAATCCCGCCTGCCTAGTTCTAGCCACAGCCACATCTTCTGGATTTACTGCATCAAGAGCCCTAACATAGGGAGTAACAGGAGATGAGTATTCATTGCCATCTTTGACATCAGGAAGGGTAGATCTACCCTGGAAGTTACAAATATGGGTATGGGGGTCAATTAGTCCAGGTGTTAAAACAAGTCCACTGCCATCGATAATATCAGTTCCTTCAGGTGTTTTTATATCCTGACCATAGGCTAAAATCTTTTCATCAAAGAGGATTGAAGCCCCGTCTAGGCTTACTCCAGTTCCTGTGTATATTTTTACATTCTTAATTAATTTCATAAATTTCTCCTCAAAAAAAGCCAGGGTTACCCCTAGCTTTCTTTCTCTTCATCGTAAAGGAAACATGCAACCCAGTGTTGGGGCTTAATTTCCAAAAATTTAGGTTCTTCCTTAAAGCATCTATCAAAGGCTTTAGGACAGCGGTTGGCAAAACGACAAGCCGCTGGCGGCTCAATAGGTGAAGTAATCTCACCTTCTATCAGAATCCTCTCACTCTTATAATGAATATCAGGAACTGGGATAGCTGATAAGAGAGCCTCAGTATAAGGATGCAAAGGGTCAAGGAAAATATCATCTGCACTGGCCTTTTCTATAATCTTACCAAGATACATAACAGCGATATCATCAGAAAAGTGATTTACGACCGATAAGTCGTGGGTTATAAACATATAAGTAAGTCCCATCTTATCCTGAAGATCTTGTAGCAAGTTTAGTATCTGTGCTTGAATAGAAACGTCAAGGGCAGAAACAGGCTCATCACATACAATAAACTTTGGTTCTAAGGCTAAGGCTCTGGCAATTCCAATCCTCTGGCGACGCCCTCCATCCAGCTCATGGGGGTAAGCATTTACCAGACGCTCAGCAAGTCCTACTATCTCCATAATTTCAAGAACCTTTTTCATGCGCTCCTTGTTACTACCATACATCTTATGGATTATCATAGGCTCCATGATGGTTTCACTAATGGTTCTTCTAGGGTTAAGTGAAGCAAAGGGGTCCTGGAAAATTATCTGGAGCTCCTTACGCATTTCTCTCATTTCTTTTTTATTTAGAGTGGCGAGGTCCCTTCCCTCAAAAAGGATTTGACCGCCATTTGGTTCTAGAAGGCGTAGTAAAGCCCTTCCAGTAGTGGATTTTCCACAACCACTCTCTCCAACAACACCTAAGGTTTTTCCTTTATCAATAGTAAAGCTTACATCATCAACAGCATGGAGCATACCTCTTGGTGTTTTGAAATATTTTTTTAAGTTTTTAGCTTCAATAAGTGGACTAGTCACGTTTAATCACCCCACCTTCCTTTATATTGGCTTCATTGTAGAGGTGGCACTCTGTATAGTGCTCTTCAGTTCTGAAAACTCTAGGTGGCTTTTCCTTGCTACAAATATCCATAGCATAATCACACCTTGGATGGAAGGGACAGCCAGTAGGTAAATCACTGGGGTCAGGCATAAGGCCTTTAATTGGCTTTAGCTTCTGAGTCCTATCAGCAAGGTTGGGTAGAGAGTTAAAGAGTCCCTCTGTGTAGGGGTGCCTAGTGTTATCAAAGATATCAACAAGATTACCCTGCTCCACTATTCTACCTGCATAGATTACTGATACCTTGTCACAAATTTCTGCAACAATACCCAGGTCATGGGTAATCATCAGCATGGCTGTATTATATTCTTCCTTAAGATGTTTCATCATATCTAGAACCTGGGCCTGGATAGTTACATCCAGAGCTGTTGTAGGCTCATCTGCTATAAGAAGCTTGGGGTTTCCCGCTAAAGCAATAGCTATAACAACTCTTTGCTTCATTCCTCCAGAAAACTGGTGAGGGTACTCACTACCACGGGCAGCTGGAATACCAACAAGTTCTAGGATTTCATGACTCTTTTTAAGAGCCTCAGCTTCTTTAATATTTTCGTGGAGTTCATAAACTTCAGCAATTTGTTTTTCAACAGTCATAACTGGGTTAAGGCTGGTCATGGGGTCCTGGAAGATCATAGAAACATCATAACCTCTCATTCCCTCCATCTCTTTTTCATTTGATTCTTGAACATTCTTGCCGTCTAAATAAATCTCTCCATCTACAACCACTCCTGGTGGGTCGGGTATTAACTTAAGAATTCCCAGGCCAGTTGTAGTTTTACCAGCTCCTGTCTCTCCAACTAAACCATGGGTTTCACCTGGCGAAATTGTTAAATCAAGACCATTAAGGGCTTGGACGACCCCATCTTCGGTTCTATACTCTACAACAAGATTTTTTATTTCTAAAATTGGTTTATCCATTAGTTTCCTCCTACTTAAGCCTTGGGTCAAGGGCGTCCCTTAGACCATCACCGAGTAGGTTAAGGGCCAAAATAGTTATCATAATGGCAAAACCTGGGAAGGCGGTCATATAGGAATGGCCAACTATATATGTCCTACCAGCTGAAAGCATGGCTCCCCACTCAGGTGTAGGAGGTGCTACCCCTAAACCTAGGAAACTGAGTCCAGCAATAGTTAGTATTATAGAAGCAACATTTAGGGTTGTATGAACAATAACAGGTGCCAAGGCATTGGGGATAACGTGGTTAAGTACTATCCTAGAGTCCTTTGCTCCAATTGCTCTAGCTGCCTCAATATACTCTACGTCCCTAACAGTGATTACAGAACTTCTAATGATTCTGGCAAAGCCAGGAACAGAAGAAATAGCAAGAGCTATAATTAGATTTCTTATATTTGAGCCCAGTGCAGCAGCTATGGTTATAGCAAAGAGGGTTCCTGGGATAGCTAGGAAGATATCCATAAACCTCATTATTACGTTATCAATTACCCCACCATAGTAACCACCTACTGCTCCCAGAAAACCTCCTACAATAAATGCTATAGCAACAGCTGAAAAACCAACACTTAAAGAAACCCTTGCTCCATAAATAATTCTAGGAAAAATCTGGCGACCTAGGTCATCGGTACCAAAGATGTAAGTCTTACTAGGATGCTGAAGCCTTTCTGGAATGTTTTGCTTAATAATAACCTCGTCATAGTCATAGAAAAATGGAGAAGTCACTGCTGCTACAATTAACATAATAACTATGGCTAGACCTACCATGGCAGTTTTATTTCTTCCTAAACGCTGGAGCACCTCTACGATAGGGCCCTTCTTCTTATGTTTTTTAGCTTCCATAAATCCTCCTAAGAATACTGGGCCTTGATCCTAGGATCAACATAGGCATATAGTAGGTCAACAAGTAGGTTAACAATAGAGAAGACTATAGTAAAGACTAGGATACATCCAAGCACAACAGGAATATCTCGGCCCTGAATGGAGAAGATTATGAGCCTTCCTATACCTGGTAGTGAGAAAACAGACTCTGTAAGAACAGAGCCCGCCATCAAAGCACCAATCTGTAATCCAACAACTGTAATTGTTGGGATAAGTGCATTGGGAAGGGCGTGTTGGGTAACAACTTGGTTATAGGGCATTCCCTTACTTCTAGCAGTACGGATATAGTCCTGGCGGATTACCTCCAGCATAGAAGACCGAGTGGTTCTAGCTATTGAAGCCATACTGTGGAAGCCCAGGGCTATACCTGGTAAAACAAAGCTTTTCCAGCTCTCTGCTCCAGATGAAGGAAACCAGCCTAGTTTTTGAGCAAACTGAATAAGTAATAGTATTCCAAGCCAGAATATTGGCATGGATATCCCCAGTAATGCAATAAACATACTGAGTCCATCGAATAAGGTATTTTGCTTAATAGCAGCAACAACACCTAGGGGAATTGCCACAATTACCGCAATTATAATAGCTGAAAATGTAAGTTTAAGTGTTGTTGGGATCCTAGCAGCTATCTCTGTGATAACTGGTCCCTTGGACTTGTAAGATGTACCTAAATCTCCTTTAAGAAGTCCCTTGGCATAGCGTAAATACTGAACAATTATTGGGTCATCAAGTCCTAACTCTTCACGGAGCTGGGCTATGGCCTCTGGAGTGGCCTGATCACCAAGAATAGCCTTGGCTGGGTCTCCAGGAGCAACGCTCATAATTATATAAACTAATAGGGTAACTCCGAAAAGAACAGGGATAAGATAAAGCAATCGCTTTAATATATATTTCCACATAATAAGGTTCCTTTCAAAAAATGGCTATCCCATCCCTAAGGATGAGATAGCCAAAGACTTTAAAAATCTATTTCTACCACTCCCACTCTTGGGCGAAGAAAGATCCACCTGCTGTTACAAAGGTATTCTTTAGGTTAGCTTTGTGTGTGGAAAGATTGTAATCTTGGTAGAGTGGCACTTGTGGACAAAGTTCATTAAGGAACTTTGTAGCTTGTTGTAGAACTGCTTCTCTTTCGTCTTGGTCAAGAGTCTTGGTAGCTTTGATGATTAGTTCATCTAGTTCTGGTTCAGCGGTCCTTGTCTTGTTAGAAGAACCAATATTTGTAGATAGGTAAACTCCCTTAAGGAAGCTCATCATCTCATTAGATGTATATCCACCAATAAAACCAGTAAAGTTACCATCAGCTGTTTCAGAAAGATAGGTAGCAAGGTCCATGGAGCTAATTGTAGATTCAATACCAATCTCTTTAAGGTTGGCTTGAATAACTTCAGCAGCACGACGCTTGGTATCATTGGAGCAGATCATATCAAGTTTGATAGTAGCAGGATCACCACCCCACTCTTCTAGATACTCCTTAGCTAGCTCAACATCATAGGCATCATACTCACCAGTGTACTCACCTAGCATACCTGTAGGAGTTTGGGACTCAGCTACAACACCAGTTCCACTTAGGGCAACTGTAATAACGTCTTCTTTGTTAATAGCGGCATTGATGGCCTTACGAACTAATACATTATCAAAGGGCTCAACTTCGTTATTAACTGTTAGCCAGTTGTGAGAAACTGTAGGAGTCTTCATAACTGTAACATTTGAGTTAGCGTCTAACTGAGCTAGTGAAGTAGAGTCAGTTTCAATAATATAGTCAACATCGCCTGCTTCAATAGCAATTGTTCTGGCATTTCCTTCTGGAATAATTTTCCAAACAATGTTCTTAATCTTTGGAGCTCTTTCAGCGTTGAAGTATTCTTCGTGAGCTGTGAACTCTAGTTGCTCTCCACGATTCCATTTAACAAACTTATAGGGGCCAGCACCAATTGGCTCATTGTTAAGAATTTCTGGATCCTCAGCAAGTTTGTCTAACTGAGCTTTGGGAACAATGTAGTTTCCGTGGTGGCTTAGGTCATAAAGTAAGCTAGCTGAAGGACCATCAGTGATAATTTTTACTGTAAGTTCATCAACTTTTTCAACGCTTACAATTGACTGGGTATAGCTTTGAATATCAGGGGAGACTTTAGCATGCTCTATAGAAGCAACAACGTCATCTGCATTCATTACACTACCATCGTGGAATTTAATTCCTTCATGAATAGTCATAAGCCATATAGTTTCTTCGCCATTGGCATCCTTCTCAACTTTGTAGCTTTCTACAAGGTCTGGTGTAGGATTAAGCTCTTTGTCTAAACGGAATAGACCATTATGTGTAAGTTTATTGACATAGTCACCAGCTACAGCGTTATGGCCTGCAGTTGTTAGTGATGGAGTTTCGTCAGCTGTACAGATAACTACTGTGTCCTTGTCAACAGCTGGACCAGCTTTAGCATTGTCTGTTGGAGCTGCATCTCCATTAGTCTCACCCTTTGTGTCGCTGCCACCGCAGCCAACAAATAGGGTAAGTGTAAGTAAGAGCACCATTAAAAGGCTTAATACTCTCATTTTTTTGTTCATAAGTCACCTCTCTTTAAATTTTGGTATGTTGCTATTGTACTTTATAAGATTTGCATCGTCAAGGAAATTCATTGGAATCAACAATACTATTGACTCCAGTTAGTTACATTAAAAAAGGGCTAAAACCTTGTATTTTAAGGTTCGGGCCCTTTAAAAAGGATAACTAAAATATAAACAATTAATTATCTCTTGTTCAGATTATAGAAGACATTAAGGCCACCATAAACAGATACGCCCTCAAGCTCATCTTCAATCCTAAGAAGCTGATTATACTTCTCAACCCTATCAGATCTAGCTGGAGCTCCGGTCTTAATCTGGCCTGCATTAACAGCAACTGCCAGGTCTGCTATAGTGCTATCGCTGGTTTCACCAGACCTGTGGCTAATAACTGCAGTAAAGCCAGCTTTTTTAGCCATTTCAATGGCTTCTAAGGTTTCTGTAATAGTACCAATCTGATTTAACTTAATTAAGATAGCGTTGGCAGAACCTTCCTCAATTCCCCTGATAAGTCTTTTAGTATTGGTAACAAAAAGGTCGTCTCCAACAATTTGCACCTTACCTTTAAACATATCAGTCATCTTCTTAAAGGCCTCCCAATCTTCTTCATCAAAGGGATCTTCAATAGAAATTATTGGATACTTCTCAACAAGACCTTTGTAATAATCAAGGAGCTCATCACTTGAAAGAACCTTGCCCTCGCTCTCAAGATGGTACTTGCCATCCTTATAAAGCTCACTAGCTGCCACATCAAGTGCTAAAACCACATCCTCACCTGGAGCTAGACCCAGTGACTTAATTGATTCTACTATAACCTCTAGGGCTTCTTCATTGCTTGATAGGTTAGGAGCAAAGCCTCCTTCATCACCAACGCCAGTGGAAAGTCCTCTTTTTTGTAGGACAGATTTTAGTTCATGGTAGATTTCCACTCCCATTCTAAGGGCCTCTTTAAAGCTCGAAGCTCCAACGGGCATAATCATAAATTCCTGGATGTCCACATTGTTATCAGCGTGGCTTCCACCGTTTAAGATATTCATCATGGGAACAGGAAGTTCCTTTGCCCCTACTCCACCAAGATACTGGTAAAAGCTCATTCCCAAGCTATCTGCAGCAGCTCTAGCTACAGCAATAGAGGTACCAAGAGTAGCATTGGCGCCAAGATTTCCCTTGTTTTCACTACCGTCAAGTTCAATAAGGAGCCTATCAATATAGGCTTGGTCAAGGGCGTACTGACCCACAAGGGCATCGGCTATTACTGTGTTGACATTCTCAACCGCCTTCTCAACACCCTTGCCACCATATCTCTTGCCACCATCTCTAAGTTCAACTGCTTCAAATTTACCAGTGGAGGCTCCGGATGGAACCCTGGCCCTGCCAAATCCAACACTTTCAAGATAAACCTCTACCTCTACCGTTGGATTACCCCTAGAGTCAAGAACCTCCCTGGCGTATACATCATGAATTGTCATTTTTCCTCCTAATATAAGGCTTGACCTGTCATTTGTTCAGGTGAATCAAGCTCTAAGATCTTTAGTATTGTAGGGGCCAGATCACTTAGTCTGCCACCCTCTCGTATCTCAATATCTCCCAGGCCTCCTATTATAAGAGGCACAGGATTTAGGCTATGCTGGGTTGAGGCTTCTCCACTACTGGGAAGAATCATCTCCTCAGCATTACCATGGTCGGCGGTAATAATAAAGGCAATTTTCTTTTCCTCAAGAAGAGGAATAATCCTTCCTAGGCACTGGTCCACAGCTTCAACTGCTTTTTTTGCAGCCTCAAAGCTACCTGTATGACCAACCATATCGGGATTTGCAAAATTCACCAGATAAAAGTCATGCTGGTTTTCCTTTAGCCTTTTAACAAGGCCTTCAGTCACCTCATAGGCACTCATCTCTGGTTGTAAATCATAGGTTGCAACCTTAGGAGAGGCTACTAAAAGCCGATCCTCTCCTTCAAAGGGCAGTTCCCTTGATCCATTAAAGAAAAAAGTTATATGAGGATACTTCTCAGTTTCAGCAGTCCTATACTGCTTCAGCCCCTTTTCAGCCAAAACCTGACCCAGGGTTTCATCAATGGTTTCTGGAGGATAAAATACTTTTATTCCCTCGTACTCCTTAGAATACTCCGTCATAGTATAGTAATCAAGCTCCAAATCTTCCACTTCAAAACCATCAAAGCCTTCCTGACTAAGAGCCATGGTTAGCTCCCTTGCTCTATCGGGTCTAAAGTTGAAAAAGACCACCCTATCACCAGGCCTTATCAGCCCCTCTTTATCTGCTACAAAAGGGAAAACAAACTCATCATAGACTCCCTCAGAATAACTCTTTCTAATCCCTTCAACAGGATCTAGATACTGGCCCCTACCATAAACCAGGACGTCATAGGCAAGTTTTACCCTTTCCCATCTCTTATCCCTGTCCATGGCATAGTACCTGCCACTAATACTGGCAAAGCTTCCTAGGCCAATTCTATCCATGTGAGCCCTAATCTCTTTAACATTAGTAAGGCCACTATCTGGAGGGGTATCCCTGCCATCTAAAAAGCCATGGACATAAACTCTCTCTAGGCCCCTCTTCTTGGCATAATCAAGTAGTCCCTTTAAGTGGTCCATATGGGAGTGGACTCCTCCGGGAGAAACCAATCCCAGCAGGTGAAGGCTACCGCTAAAATCCGGGTCAAAGGCCTCCTTAACCACTGGCCTTTCAAAAAATGAGCCATCTGCCATATCCCTAGTAATTCTTAAGAGAGGCTGGTAAACCACCCTACCAGCACCAATATTCAGATGGCCAACTTCTGAGTTACCCATCTGTCCAGGGGGCAGGCCTACAGCCTCTCCAGAGGCATCTAGGCTGCCTGTTGGATACTTTTTAAATAGCTCATCCAAAACAGGAGTAGAGGCCGCTCTTGCAGCATTACCCGGTCCTTCCACTGCCTGGCCATAGCCATCTAATATAATAAGTGCTGTTTTCATTTAGTACTCCAAGAGCTTGGCGAAGCTCTCAGGATCTAGACTGGCTCCCCCAACAAGGGCTCCATCTATATCCTCTTTACTCATAAGTTCCTTAATATTAGAGGGATTAACGCTGCCTCCATAAAGGATAGAGACTCCTCCAGCGACCTGGCTGCCATAGAGCTCTTCTACAACCTCCCTAATATACCCATTCATTTCCTGGGCATCATCAGCTGATGCAGTCCTGCCAGTTCCTATAGCCCAGACTGGCTCATAGGCAATAATTATCCTCTTCATATCTTCAGCTGAAAGGCCTTCAAGTGCCCTTTTAACCTGGCCCTCTACAACCTCTTTTTCCCTGCCGGCCTCCCTTTCTTCTAGAAGCTCCCCTACACATAGGATAGCTTCCATAGATTGGCCAAGAACTCTTTTAATCTTTTTATTTACTATCTCATCGGTCTCATTATAGTAGCTGCGTCTTTCAGAGTGACCAACCAGGCTAATAGCTATACCTAGTTCACTAATCATTTGTGCAGATAACTCTCCAGTGTAGGCCCCAGCCTCCTCCTCATGAACATTCTGGGAAGCCAGTTCCAGTCCTGGAACCAGGCTTTCTTTCATGGGACCAAGGGCTATGGAAGGGGGACAGATAATTATCCTCTGGCCTTCCTTGCTAGAAAAATTAAGCTTCTCAAGAAAACTAAGTCCCTTACTAGGTCCATTATTCATCTTCCAGTTGCCAGCAATTATTTCTTTTCTCATCTTTCCTCCAAGATGCCAATACCGGGTAGCTCCTTGCCCTCTAGTAATTCAAGACTAGCTCCACCTCCAGTTGAGATATGGCTCATGGCATCATCAAGGCCCATCTCAGTAATAGCAGCAGCGCTATCACCACCACCAATAATTGTTATACCAGGGTTATCTGCAAGTGCCCTAGCAATGGCTCCTGTCCCCTTGGCATAATTACTCATCTCAAAAACTCCAACTGGCCCATTCCATACTATGGTTCTAGCTCTAGCAATAACTTCCTTGAAATTCTCTATACTCTTTGGCCCTATATCTAGACCCATGCTATCACTGGAAATATCCCTTCCTTCTGTATAAACTGGAGGCAGATCAGCAAACTCCTTAGCTACTGCAAAATCTACAGGTAGATGGAAGGCAATGTTTTTCTCTTCAGCCATTTCCAAAATCTTCTTAGCGTAGTCTACCATATCATCTTCTACCAGTGAAGTTCCCACACTGTGACCTAGGGCCTTCATAAAGGTATAGGCCATGGCTCCACCAACTACTATTTCATCAACCTTATCAAGAAGATTCTCAATTACCTTAATCTTATCAGACACCTTGGCTCCACCAAGAATAGCTAAAAAAGGTCTTTGAGGACTGTCCAGTGCCTCATAGAAATACTTAAGTTCCTTTTCAATAAGAAAACCTGATACCTTAACAGGAAGAATCTCTGCCACCCCAACATTTGATGCGTGGGCTCTATGAGCTGTACCAAAGGCGTCATTTACAAAGATATCTGCTAGCGAGGCAAACTTCTCAGCCAGCTCTCTATCATTTTTTGTTTCACCAACATCGTAGCGGGTGTTTTCAAGAAGGATTACCTCTCCCTCCTTCATTCCATCCACTAACCTTCTCACCTCATCATCTACTACTTCAGGTGTGCTGTGAAAAATCACAGGGCTTTCCAGCCGCTCTGAAAGAAGCTTAGCCACTGGAGCCAAACTTAGCTCAGGGTCAGCCCCCTTTGGCTTACCTAAATGGGAAGCTAAAATAATCTTGGCTCCCTTTTCTCTAAGGTAATTAATAGTGGCCAAGGAAGAATCTACCCTTCTTGTGTCCCTTATAACCCCATTATTAAGTGGCACATTGAAGTCTACTCTAACAAAAACCTTCTTGCCTGCTAGCTCAACATCTCTTATAGTTTTTTTCATAAATCCTCCTAAAAAATCCCGACCTTAGTCGGGACTTCTTTATGCCTTGTCTACCATATACTCGCAAAGGTCTACAACGCGCTTGGCATAGCCCCACTCATTGTCATACCAAGTCAAGATTTTTGCCATCTTATCACCTAGTACATCGGTGGATAGACCATCTACTATCGAAGAGCGCTCATCGGCTTTATAGTCACTGGATACTAGAGGTTCTTCGCTAAAGCCTAAAATTCCCTTAAGTTCTCCCTCGCTGGCTTCTTTTAGGGCAGCGTTTATACTCTCAACACTAACTGGTTTTTTAGTAGTAATAACCAGGTCAACCAGTGAAACAGTTGGTGTGGGTACCCTGACGCTAATTCCTGAAAACTTACCCTTTAACTGGGGTAGGACTAGGGCTACTGCCTGGGCAGCACCTGTTGTTGTGGGAATCATGTTGAGGGCTGCAGCTCTAGCTCTTCTTGGGTCAGAGTGCTTGCTATCAACCAGTACCTGGTCATTAGTATAGGCGTGGATTGTAGTCATAAGTCCTAGCTCAATTCCAAACTCTCTATCAAGTACCTTGGCTACAGGGGCAAGACAGTTGGTTGTACAAGAGGCATTGGAGATAATGTTGTGTTTGTCAGGATCATAATCCTGCTCATTAACACCCATAACTATAGTAATATCATCTCCTTTAGCAGGGGCAGTAATAAGAATTTTCTTGGCTCCCTGGTCTAGGTGAATCTGAGCAGTTTCCTTAGTTCTGTATCTGCCAGTACTATCAATTAGGATATCAATGTCATGCTCTTTCCAGGGCAGATTGTTCTCATCCCTCTGATTTCTTACTTCTATCTTTTCTCCATTTACATAAACGCAGTCTTCTCCCTTTTCTACAGTTCCGGGATAAACTCCATAAACTGAGTCATACTTAAGTGAAGAGTAGATTCTTTGAACGTCCCCCCCATTAATAAGAGCCAGTTCAAACTTTTTTTCCTCCTGAGAAGCCCAAATGCGAACTACCGCCTGTCCAATCCTACCAAAACCATTAATCGCAACTCTTTTCATCTTTTATCCTTTCTTAAATATCCCTTGGCTTTTAAGCCCTTTTTCTTTTTATTTACTATAGGCTATGATACCCATCTTAACACTCATTAATAATTTAAAAATTTTTTCTAAATACAGAGGAGAGAATCCCTATTTCCTCCCTATACTTAGCAACTGTTCTTCTGGCTACCTTAATACCCTTCTTGGCAACTTCCCTAGAAAGAGCCTCATCACTTAAAGGACTAGATTTATCCTCATTTAGGACTAGGTCTTCAATCAGGCTCTTGACATAAAGAGAACTGACTAGTCTTCCGTCTGCTCCTTCTAAAGCGCTGGGGAAAAAGTAGCTTAATGAGTAAAGCTGGTTTTCAAATAATAAAAACTTCCCATTGATTGCACGGGATATTGTGGATTCGTGGCAACCCATTTTTTCGGATATATCTAATAGATTAAGAGGTGCCATGCCCTTGTCTCCATGAAAGAAAAACTCCCTTTGAATTTCTAATATGAGCTCCATGACCCCACTTATAGTCCTTCGTCTTTGGGCCAGGGCTTCAAGTAATAGGTTAGCCCTCTTAGTCTTATCAGAAATATAAATCCTACTTCTATCATCCAGCTCATCTAAACTAAGACTAGAATAGTAGGGGCTAAGATAAACATCTGGATAAACTCCCTCATTAAGATCAAAACTCAGTATATCATCTATCTTTTCCACCCTTATATCTGCAATCTGGCCATGGGGGCCATCATCCTTATGAAAGGCAAGTCCTGGTTTTGGGTCCAGGCTTTGGATCAGCCTTATGGCTTCCTCTATCTCTTCCATAGTAGAGCCGTATTTTTTAGCCAATTTATCCAGTCTATGGGCAGCCACATCCTCTAAATCATCTGTAACTATATCTAGGGCAATGGAGGTATCGTGGCCCTGGTTTCTTAACTGGAGTATAAGGCACTCACTTAAATTTCTGGCCCCAACCCCCGCCGGACTAAAGTGCTGCAGATACCAGATGGCCTTGTCCAACTCTTCTTTATTATAATTATGAAAATAAACGTCTTTAATAAATTCCTCTACAAGATAACCCTGTCTGTTAACATACTCAACCAGCCTTCTTAGAAGCCTATCCTCCCTATCTTCTAGCTCCAAATAGCTAAGCTGATCTATTAGATGCTCTTTAAGACTCAGTTTATCCTCAAGCCTATCCCAAGGGGCATAGCTGCTAAAGTTCCTACTAGGACCAGAGCCCTCTCTTACCTCAAGAATGGGATTTTCTAGGAGTTCTTTTTCTATCCTTTCCTTTAGTTCTAGAGAGTTGTCCTGGAGAATATCCAGGCTCAGTTTAAGAGCTGGCGTTAACACCAGCTCCTGTTTTTGTTCTAGGACTAAATTCATATCAAGCTTCATAAATCCACCTAACGTTTGGATACATCATAGAGCTCTCCAGAGGCCTTGGGCCCAACGTTTTTCCTTGAAAAAATTAACATAGCAATAATAGTTAACACGTAGGGAACAGCCTTAAAAATCTCAGCCGGAACTGAGGCCAGCAAGGGGATATCTTTACTAAAAATTGTAAATATTTGCGAAAATCCAAAGAAGATTGAAGCTCCTAGTACGCCATAGGCATTCCAGCGACCAAAGATAAGGGCAGCTAGAGAGATAAAGCCAATCCCATGAATAGACCCTGCAGTAAACTGGGTAGCCTGGGTTAGGACCATAATCCCTCCCGAAAGCCCAGCCAATAGCCCTGAAATAAGAACTCCTATATAGCGCATCTTCCTAACGCTAACTCCTACACTATCAACTGCTGAAGGGTGCTCTCCCGAGGCTCTAAGCCTTAACCCAAACCTGGTCCTCTTTAGAATAAAAGCTGTAATAATAACCAGGGCAAGAGCCACATAGAAGGTATAGTACATTCTCTTGAAAAAAAGGTCTCCAATTATTGGAATATCAGATAGTAGAGGTACATTGGTTTTTACAAAGCCTCTGTTAAAGGTCTTGGTCCTCTGCTGGTTAAAAAAAATCTGGCAAAAATAGACGGTAATTCCCAAAGATAGCATGTTAAGGGCCGTACCGCTAATAACCTGGTCGGCTCTTAGATCAATTGATACAAAGGCATGAATAAGACTGTAGAGTCCCCCTGCCAAAGCCCCAAGTAGAATAGCTATCCAAGGAGTCCAGTTTCCAAAGACGGCTTCATTTAGGGGAGTAAAGGTGGCAGCCACAAAGGCCCCCACAACCATGATCCCTTCTAGGGCAATATTTACAATTCCACTTCTTTCGCTATATAGTCCACCCAAAGCTGTAATAATGATTGGAGTGGCATAGATAAGGGAAAGGGTAACAATAGAGCTAATTAGTTTCATTTTTTTTCCTCTTTCTTGCTTCCAACCTGTCTAGGACATAGTCAAGTCCATTGTTCATAGCTACAAATAGTATTATCAGTGCAGATACAATATTGGCTATTTCTAGGGGGATACCCGAGGCCTGCATTAGAGATTGGGAACTCTTAAGCCCGCCAAAGAGCAGACCACTAAAAAAGACTCCCAGGGCTGTATTGCCTCCAAGTAGGGCTACGGCTATACCATCAAAACCGTAGTTCTCAAAGGCTCCAATAACCCTTCCATAGTCAAAGGTCCCAAGAGAGAGCATGGCTCCTGCTAGACCTGCAAAGGCTCCGGCTATGGCCATTGAGTAGGCGATTCTACTAGAAACTTTAATACCGCCATACTCCGCCGCATCCCTATTAAAACCAACAGCCCTTAGTTCATAACCAAAGGTGGTCTTTTCAATAATAAAGTGATAAATAATTAGTGCCAAGATTACAACTATGAAACCCCAGTGAAGCCTGGAATTGCCAGTGATGGACCTAAGAAAATCACTCTGCAAAAGAGCAGAAGATGCCAAGGTAACAGTCTTTTGATTGTCCGAACCTGGCAGGGCTTTTATTAAATAGTTTCCTAAATAAAGCGCCGTGTAGTTTAGCATAATGGTGACCACCACCTCACTAACGCCAAACTTGGCTTTGAGGATTCCAGGTATCCAGCCCCAAAAGGCTCCAAAGAGGGCCGCCACAAGTATGGCTAGCGGAATATGGATAATCCAAGGAAGTTTAAACAAAACTCCAATTATTACTGCTCCAACCCCACCTATTATTACCTGGCCTTCAGCCCCTATGTTAAAGAGGCCTGTCCTAAAGGCAAAGCCCACTGAAAGACCAGTAAGCATAATAGGTAGGCTAATTTGAATAAATTCTCCCAAATATCTAGCATTAAAAAAGTTTTCTTTACCTATGGCCTGGAGATTTACTCCTGTCATGGTGCGAAATAGGGAGAGAAAGAAAATTTTGGGATTAATTCCCGACAAAAGCATTACTATACTGGCTACCACAAAGGATATGGCTATGGCAATCAGACTCAGCGTCAGGTGGTTCCTTTTCTTAAGCAAGGTCTACCTCCTTTGATCCACTCATCATTAGACCAAGTTCTTGAACAGTGGTCTTTTCAGGGATAACATTTCCAGTTATCTTACCCTGGTAGATAACATTAATCCTATCACTAACATTCATGATTTCATCCAGTTCAAAGCTTACCAGTAAAACGGCTTTACCCTGGTCTCTAAGTTCAACCAGTCTTTTGTGGACATACTCAATTGCTCCAACATCCAGGCCTCTAGAGGGCTGGGAAGCTACCATAACTAGAGGTTTTAGGTCCATTTCTCTACCTATTATAGCCTTTTGCTGGTTACCTCCGCTCATGTTACGAACAATGGTATCAATACCCTCAGAGCTCCTAACATCATACTCTTCAATTATTGAGTTGCCTTTTTTATTTATTTCTTCTTGGTTGAGAATATGCCCCTTACTCAAAGGCTCCTTCTCATAGCTTTTAAGGATAATATTTTCATCCAACCTAAAATCCATTATAAGAGCCCTTTTTTGCCTATCTTCTGGAACATAGGCAATACCCTTATTGATACGGCTTTTTATCCTTTCATTTACAATTGACTGGCCCTGGAGGAGGATTTCTCCCTTTTCTATAGGAACAAGGCCTGTTATGGCTTCTACCAGCTCCTGCTGACCATTGCCATCAACTCCAGCAATTCCCAGAATCTCCCCTTCTCTAAGGTAGAGGCTTAGCCCCTGTAAAGCATCAAGGCCCCTCTGGTCTTTAACCCAAAGGTCCTTAATTTCTAATACCTTTTCCCCAGGGTTGGCAGGCTTCTTATCTACCTTGAAGTTGACCTCCCTACCCACCATCATTGAGGCCATTTCTGCCTCGGTAGTATCAGCCACATTTACAGTGCCTATGTACTTACCCTGGCGAAGAACACTAACCCTATCTGCAGCTGCCAGGATTTCTTTAAGCTTATGAGTAATCAAAATAACACTCTTGCCCTCGGCAGCGAAGTTTTTCATTATTTCAACCAGTTCTTCTATTTCTTGGGGAGTTAAAACTGCTGTGGGTTCATCTAGTATTATTATATCTGCCTTTCTATAAAGAACCTTGAGGATTTCTACCCTCTGCTGCATACCAACACTGATGTCCTCTATTTTGGCGTCAGGATCTACTCCCAGACCATACTGCGTAGATAGAGCAATAACCTCTTTTCTAGCCTTATCATAATCGACAAGAAATCCCCCTGGCTCGTCTCCCAGGATAATATTTTCGACAACTGTAAAGTTATCTATCAGCTGAAAATGCTGATGGACCATACCTATGCCCAGCTCGTGGGCAATGTTTGGTGACTTAATATCTACCTTCTCACCTCTGACATAGATTTCCCCCTTTTCAGGTTGATAAAAGCCAAACAGCACTGACATCAGCGTAGACTTACCAGCTCCATTTTCACCCAAAAGGGCGTGAATTTCACCCTTCTTAAGCTGGAGAGTTACATCATCATTGGCTATAATTCCGGGAAAAACCTTGGTAATATTTCGCATTTCTACAACATAGTTATCCATTAGCACCCCCCCTGTAATCATTACTACAATTATAGCATGTTTAGCAGCTTCTTGTTAATGCTACCATTTAAATCCAACAAAAAAAGCCCCAAAAAGGGGCTTAAACTAAGATTATTTAACTCTTGAAGGAACGGGATCAACTACAGTTTCTCCAGATTTAATCTTGTCAGCAAACTCATTAATAGTCTTAGTCCATTCTTCGGTTAGGTTGGGATTATCTGCGGGAATACCAACACCATTGGCTTTAAGGTCGTAAATTACTGTTCCACCTTCAAATTTGCCCTGGGCTGTTAGTTTACACACATCATAGGCAGCCTGGTCAACGCCTTTAAGCATGGAGGTTAGAATAACTGACTTATTACCTTCATAAACTCCCTCGCTATATTGGTCTTTATCAACTCCAATTACCCAAACATCTTCACCGTTTTGAACTCTGTCCTTGGCTTCTTTAATAACGCCATTACCTGAACCACCTGCTGCGTGGTAGATTACATAAACTCCAGCATCATACATTTTAGCAGCTAGGGTTTGTCCATCTTCAGCGTTGTTAAAGTCACCAACATAGTCTACAACTATCTTCATATCAGGGTCAACCGCTAGAACGCCTTGCTCAAAGCCGGCTTCAAATTTTTGAATGGTATCAAAGTCCATACCACCAACAAAACCTACTGTATCCTTGCCAGCATCCTGGGCCTTAAGAGCAGCAGCCACACCTACCAGATAGGAACCTTCGTGCTCTGCAAAAAGGGCGTTAAGAATATTTGGAGCATCAACTACAGCGTCTAAGAAAAGGATCTTTTGATCAGGAAAGTCAGCTGAGATTTTTTTCAGTGATTCTTCAAATAGAAAACCAGGAGCTACAAGTAAATCCTTCTTGTCTTCAGAAAACTGGCTCAAGTGAGGAATATAGTCAGCATCTGATGTACTTTGCAGATAACCTATGTTACTGGCTGGTAAATCAAACTTCTTAGCATAAAACTGAATACCTTCCCAGGTTCCTTGGTTAAATGACTTGTCATCAATTCCACCTACGTCGGTTACTAAACCTATTGTTATCTCCTCTAGTGAATCCTTATCTACCTCTTCATTATCAATGATGGTTTCACTTTGTGGACCCTCAGCTTCGGGCTTGTCCTCTTCTTTAGCTCCCTCACCACCGCAAGCAATGAGTGATAAGCTCAGTAGTAGGACCAAGGCCAGTGTTAGAAACTTTTTCATGGATACCTCCTATCCTTCAAAACAATTGTTTTCCATCGGTATATATTTTACCCATATTATTATGGGTTATGCAAAATCCTTTTGGCGCCAGGCCTCATAAATTACAATAGCCGCAGCATTTGATAAATTAAGTGACCTAAGGCCAGCCCCTTCTCTCATAGGAATCCTAAGCCTTCTATCAGGGTAGGCTTCATGGAGTTCCTGAGGAAGACCAGCGGTCTCCTTACCCAATAAAAAGAAAACATCGCCACTAAAGTCTTCTTCATATATAGTCTTTTCAGCCTTGGTAGTAATCAGGTAAATATCTCTTTCACCATACTCTTCTAAGAAAAGCTCCAAGCTATCATGAACAACTAGATCCAGCTTGTCCCAGTAGTCCAGCCCAGC
This sequence comes from Clostridiales bacterium DTU036, assembly GCA_001512625.1. Classification (GTDB taxonomy): domain Bacteria; phylum Bacillota; class Clostridia; order Peptostreptococcales; family Acidaminobacteraceae; genus DTU036. The sequence goes on from LFTD01000109.1 coordinate 38,977, forward strand.
CCTCTTGAGCTTTTTTTCCTCCAGGGAAAATCCCAGGGGCCTAACAAGGTGGAGCCTGGCGCCGCTAAGAGCACAGCTCCTGGCTATATTTCCAGTATTTTGGGGAATCTCCGGCTCTACTAAAACCAGGTTAATCATAGCTTCTTAACCTTGTCTCCAGACACATAAAGAAGAAGGGTTCCAGCATAAAGAACCTCAAAAGTAAAACTGGCATTAAAAAGACCATCCAGCTCCTCTTCTTCTAAGTCCCTTAGAATTCTCTCATAAAGTTTTTTATACTGTTTCTCCACCATCTCCTCATACTCCTCTATGTTACCAGTCCTAAAGGTCTTGGTAAGCACAGACAAATCACTTTGTAAAGAAGAAGTAAAGACAGCAGAAATAAAGTACAGACCTCTATGCTCATAGTCACTTGGATTAAAGGGGTTTTTACTAATAATCACTTGTCTACTCCTATTTTAGGACAAATATCCCTTATCCCACAGTCCTGACACTGGGGATTTCTTGCCTTACATACATAGCGACCATGGAGAATAAGTCTATGGTGCATAACAGTCCAAAGCTCCTTGTCCAGCTTCTTTTGGAGCTGGAGCTCTACCTTTAAAGGATCCTTGCCCTTGGCTAGACCAATCCTATTGGATACTCTAAGAACATGTGTATCCACTGCTATAGCAGGCTCATTAAAGGCCACGCTGACAACTACATTAGCCGTTTTCCTACCAACTCCAGGTAGCTTCATAAGGGCCTCCCGGGTTCTGGGTATCTTGCCATCATAGTCTTCAACCAGTATCTGGCTAGTCCTATAAATGTTTTTTGCCTTTTGATTGAACATGCCGCAGGTACGAATAAGTTCCTTAATTCCCTCTTCACCTAGATCCACCATAGCCTGGGCACTGGGAGCTACTTTAAAAAGTTCCTCGGTTATTATGTTAACCCTGATATCGGTGCACTGGGCAGAAAGAATTACTGCAATAAGGAGCTCATACTCATTATCAAAGTTTAGCTCAGCCCGGGCCTGAGGATAGAGTTCTCCTAGGCCCTGGACTAAAGCACTTGCTTTTTTTGTCAATTTAGATTAGACCCATTTTTTTGCCGACTTCTTCAAAGATGCCAACTGCTTTTTTAAGGTCTTCCTTGCTATGCTCAGCTGTAATCATGCAGCGAAGTCTTCCAGTTCCAACTGGAACAGTTGGGAAAACAATGGCAGAGGCAAATACACCCCTCTTTAGAAGCTCCTTACTAAACTGAACAGCCTTGGCCTCATCACCAATAATAACTGGTGTTATTGGAGTCTCGCTATGTCCAGTGTTAAAGCCTAGTTTACCCAGTTCTTCTTTAAAGAACTTGGCATTATCCCATAATCTGACAGTATACTCATCGGTCTCCTCTAGGATATTTAGAGCTTCAATTAATGGAGCTACAACAGCTGGAGGCAAACTGGTTGAAAATAGTATTGGTCTGCCTCTATGGCTTAACCACTCCTTAGTAACCTGCCTACTGGCTACATAGCCACCTAGAACACCAAAGCCCTTTGAAAGAGTACCAATGATAAAGTCAATCCTGCCGTGAAGACCAAAATGGTCAACAGTTCCTCTTCCTCTATTACCTAGAACACCAGAACCATGGGCGTCATCAACATAGGTTAGAGCACCATACTTCTCAGCAAGCTCTACAATTTCTGGCAGCTTGGCTAGGTCACCATCCATGGAGAAAACTCCATCGGTAATAATTAGGGTTGTATTGTATTTTCCCTGGTTTTCCTTGAGTACTCTTTCTAGATCTGCCATATCAGAGTGTTTAAAAACTGCCTTATCAGCCCTAGATAGACGAACGCCATCAATAATAGAAGCATGGTTGAGTTCATCAGAAATAATCAGGTCTCCCTTTTCAGTTATGGCCTGGATGGTTCCAGCATTGCAGTTAAAACCTGACTGGTAGACAGTTACTGCTTCTTCCTCTTTAAACTTGGCTAAACGCTCCTCTAGCTCAACGTGGAGGTCCATGTTGCCGTTAATAGTACGAACAGCTCCTGGGCCAACTCCATATTTTTCCACTGCTTCAATAGCTGCTTTTTTAAGTCTTGGGTGGTTGGCAAAGCCCAGATAGTTATTGGATGAAAGGTTAATTACTTCCTTGCCATCTAGATTGATAACGGGTCCGTTGGCTCCCAGCATAACTGGCAGAGTTCTATAAACACCTTGCTCCTTTAGTTCTTCTACCTTGTCCTCTAAAAACTTTAACTCATGGATGTTTTCCATACTTCTCTCCTTTTTGTTCCAGTCGATATTTCGACATATTCTATCTTTTCCAATCCAAGCAAAGTCCCTTTCTCTATACTCTCTTCGAAAGGCTCTTTTACTTAGAAATGAAAAATCTTCCTCATAAAAAACTAGCTCTTCATTACTATCTTTTACCCTATTAAATGGACAGGCTCTCATACAAATATCGCAGCCATAGATAAAACCCTGTAGGTTTGTATAGAAGCTATGGCTAGCCTGGCTCAAATATGATAGACAGTCCTTAGCATCCAGCCTGTATTCGCTTATTACCTGCTGAGGACAGGCTTCTATGCACCTTCTGCAGGTTCCGCAGTCCCCCTCAATAATCTCATCTGCTTCCACTTCTGTATCAAGCAGTAGATAGCCAATATTAAGAGCTGAGCCTAACCTAGGGTGGATAAGAAGGGTGTTTTTACCAATAAATCCTAGCCCCGCCCTTCTTGCAACTTCCTTATCCATAAGGCCTTCTTTATCACAGATGGCCTTACTGGCCACTCCTTCATTAGCCAATTCAGCTGCCAAGCTATTTAAAATCTCTACCACTTCTAAATGATAGTCCCTAGGCGAGGAGCTTGCAACCTTAAACTGGTTATTTGTCAAATTATTATTAAATAAGTCAAAGCTTTTTACAATGGCCAAAATCCCCCTAGCTTGGGGAAAATGTGCCCTTGGGCTGGTCTTCTTTTCCAGAGACTTTTCTTCAAAAGATAAGGGCTCTCTGTAGGCATAATAATCAAGATCTTCTGCAGAGCAAAAGCCTACATCAGATGCTCCAAGGTCCAGGGCTAGCCTACGGTATTTTTCCTTGTCCAGGGCCACCACTACCTAGCCTCCATAACAAAGTAACTTATATCATCGGCTAGACTTTGCTTCAAGGGCTCTATCTTTCTACTAAGTGCCCTATCCAGTACATAAAGAGGCTCATCTAAAGTTTCAAGTAGCAATATTTTTAAATCATCTATGCCAAGACTTAATCCCTGTTTTTCGTCAAGAAGTCCATCGGTGTAGAAAAAGATCCTATCCCCCTTGTAGAGCTGGATAGTATCAGAAAAATACTCTGGCGTAAAAAAATCTGCCATTTTACAGATAGGAAAACCAGAATCTACCTGCAGATCTACTATTTCTCCGCTCTGCCTTACTAGAATTGGATTAACATTAAGGCCCCCACTTGAATAGGTTAGCTTGCCTGTTTTCATGTTATAGGAGGCTATAAAAATTACCACATGCATGTGATCTGGAAAATTCATCTTATTAAACTCATCATAAAGATATCTAAGGTTCTCATGGGGCTTATCTCCCCTTAATTGCTTTATAAGAGGTGAAGAGCTTCTAATATAATTGTAAATATATATGTTCATAAGGGCAGCGTTAATACCATGGCCTGAAACATCCAAAATATACATTCCTACCTTGTCTTCATCAATCTGGTAGATATCAAAAAAGTCTCCACTTAGTCTTTCGCAGGGAAAATTATCAGTTATAAAAGATGCACCTGGAAAGACCATTTCTTTCATGGGAAGTAGAGACTGCTGAAGTCTTCTGGCTGCAGCAATTTCACTTTCTAAAGTTTCATTGGCCTTTTTAAGCTCCATTGTGCTTTCCTCTACAACCTCCTTAAGGTTTTCGGTGTAAAGGTCCCTTTGATAATTGAGCTCCTCTACCTCATAAAGATAGGAGGTAAAAAGTTCCTTATAAAAGGCGTCGAGTAGGATTACTAGAGTAATCACATTAAAAACTGCTTCTAAAACTCCTTCATAGTCACTGGCAAAAGGGTCTGACTGCTTAAAAATAAAGGTAAAGCTTACCACAATAAGCGCAAGAAGAATGTTGCCCCTTATTTTGGAGCCCTCCATCAAATAGTTGAGAAAATAGCCTAGTAGATTACTAAAAAGCAGAAGGTAGAGCAAGGCGAACTCCAATTCTTCAACTAGTCGAGGCTCTGAAGAAAACCAAAGTTGCCCAACTATAATAAGCAAAATAATCCCTATAAATAGAAAGGGAATCCTGGCCATAGGCAGGTTAACATTGACAGGTTTTCTTACTAGGACCAGTTTCAAAAATAGGAGGCCCATTACTAAAATGGACAAAAATAAAATAATGCCCTGAAGTTGGGGCCGGTAAAGCAGAGTTATAGGCAAAGAATCATTAACTGATACCACTAGGGCCAAAGAAACGATGGCTAGCATCAGCATAAAAATCACACTATAAATCAGCTGTCTAAGCCCCCTAAAAAGAGAAAAACTATATAGATTAATAATAAATAGGCCACTGAGGACAACCAGGGTTAAAAGCTTTACAGTTATATAAATGTTAAAGGAATAGTCACCAAAATTTTGTAAGTAAAAATCCCTGATTAGCAAATTTCGCCTCAGGGTGACAAAAAGAAGAGCAAATAAGAGGGATAACCCTACATTTTGTAATCGGTCCTTTATGCTTTTAGTCATTAAAGCTCCTGTTACAGGATACTACTTCCGCCTATAAACTCCCTAAGTAGGGAGGTACTTGGCACTATTCTATCATCTTCAATGCTTTTTAGGTAGTACAGAAAATTTTTGAGTCTCTTGGCCTGAGAGTAGACAGGGCTCTTTTTATCAATCTCCTCAAGAATGGGTAAAGCATACTTTTTAAGCACTGCCAGCTCATAGACTAGGGCTGAGTTAAAAACCGCATCGGCCTCTTCCTGGAAGGGAAAGATGTGAAGCTCTTCACCCCTTCTAACAGAGTCCCACATAGATAGGGTCTGCTCTGCATCATAGCCCCTAGTAAAGCTATCTCTTACCATACGCCTAATTAGTCTATTATCTGTAGTAGGAATCCTATTGTGCTGGTCAAGATTTAAACTGGTTAAAGCTGATATATAAATCTTGTACTTATCTTTTTTTAGTACGCCTTTTGTCAGCCTTTCATTAAGACCGTGAATACCTTCAAAAATAATAACTTCGTCTTTTTTAAGTCTCATTCTATAGGCATTATCCTGCCTTACCCCTTCAATAAAATCAAAGATTGGCAGGCCTACTTCATGGCCCTCAAGCAGGTCTTCTATATGTTCATTTAATAAATCCAGTTCTAGCGCTTCAATAGATTCAAAATCATAGTTGCCATCCTTGTCAAGGGGGGTGAATTCCCTATTAACAAAATAATTGTCCAAAGAAATAGTTTGGGAAAAGACCCCTTCTGCCATAAGCTGGATCTTGAGCCTATGGGTAAAGGTAGTCTTTCCAGAAGAAGAAGGACCGGCAATTAGCACTACCCTCTTTTTAGACTTTATGATTTCATCAGCTATTCTGGCTATCTTTTTTTCCTGAAGAGCCTCATTTACCTGAATGATTTCTGCAACATCCTGGGTTTCCACTAGGCCATTTAGTTGGCAAACTGTCCCCACTCCTAGCAGCTGGCCCCAGGCCTCGCTTTCCATATGGGCTGCATGCACCTTGGGCTGCTCATAAAAGGGAGGTATCTCATCAGGGGAATAGGTTCTGGGATGAAGCAGGATAGCTCCTGGTGAGTAGGGAACTATCTTAAACTTATCTAAAAACGATGTGTCGGGTACCATAAAACCATAGAAATAGTTTTTTATTTGGTCACAAGAATAAAGAGTAACCCTGCCGCTTTCTTTATACCTAAGTAGATCAGATTTAAAATAGAGGCCCTGGTCATGGTAAACCCTCCTTGCTTCTTCAAGCCCCATTTCCTCTTTAATAAAGGGTAGGCCTTTTGCCACAAGCTCCCTCATCTTCTCTTCTATTTGCTTAAACTGATCATGATCTAGTTCCTGGTCAAACTCCAGGTAGAGACCCCTACTTAGAGAGTAGAGGACGTAGAGTTCATTATCTGGAAAACACTGCCTTAGTGCAATGTAAAACAAAAAAACTAGACTTCTCTGGTAGATTCTGACTCCATCAGCCTTTGATAGGTCTATCCACTCAATTTTTTGACCCTTCTCTGGCACATGGCTGAGTTCTCTAATTTCTCCCTCAACATAGGCAGCCAAGACCTTCCTAGGATAGGTTTTTTCTCTAGAAATTTCTAATAAGCTTTTATTACTTCTCATATCTTAACTCCTTTAACAAGTAGCTATTGATTTTCTTGTATTTATCCCTATCTATTACAAGACCAGACTTAACCATTAAGGTTTCAATATCCTTGATTAATACCTGGGGTTCTCCGTAGCTTGCCCTTATATCATCATAGCTAACTGCTTCAAAGCCATGGCCAACTATGGAGGCGTTTCTAAGATCAGCAAGAGCCTTCATGGATGAGCCGGTTATAAAGTTAGCAGCCCTTTTTAAAGAAGGATTTCTGCTAAATTTATATATATACTCTGCAACTGCAAAGATAACATTCCTATTATGAATCTTATAGCGCTTTCTAAGGACTCTTAGGGTTCTATCCTCTTCAAAGACCTCATCAAAGACGCTTACAACCTCCTGATGCTGAATGGAAAAAATATACTTCATAAAAGCTTCATTAAACCTATAAACCCTCCCTAGTAGGTCTATATACTCTTCTCTCTCAACTTGAAAGGCTATGTTGGAGAGGTGCTCAGAAAAAATCGCAGAAGGATCTCCATAAATCAACTCCATTAAATTCTTTTCTAGATAGGAGCTCAGCTCTAGTGGGAAATAAGCACCATATTTAGTTAGTAGTCTTTGGGCATTTATAAAGTCAAAATTAACCATATGCCTACAGATATCAAGAAGGCCAACCAGAAACTGATTATCCTCTGAAGCTGCTAGCCCATAGGCACCACTATAGTCATATCTATTAATTAGTGTTGAAATAATCTCTTTTTTCAAAGCCAACCTTCCTCATCAATTCTATAAAGTCATCTGGTAGATAGAAAACTTCCTTGTCCTGCCAGGCCAGTTTATAGCAAATAAGACTCTGGCCTCCCCTTCCCCTTCCGTAGAGTTCATCTCCTAGGATTTGTCCTCCCAAGTGGGCAATGGAGGCTCTGATTTGGTGGGTCCTGCCAGTGATTAGCTTGGCCTCAACCAGGCTATAGCCGTCCTTTCTTGCAAGAACTTTAAAATCTGTAATAGCTTTTTTGCCTTCCTCGGTTAATTTAACCCCAGGTTCATTTGCTTTCTTTTCTAACCTAATCTCACAAAGTCCTTCTTCTATTGTACCAAAGATTAGGGCTAGATAGAATTTTTCAAGGCCTCTTTGCCTTTGTAACTCCTCCAGCTCCTTGGTTCGCTGGTAGTTTTTAGTAAAAAGAACTAGACCTCTAGTGTCCTTATCCAGTCTTCCAAGAGGTGAGGGCCTAAAAGTCCTACTTATATCTGCCTCCAAGTAGGCTTGCACTCTACTAGACAGGCTGTCCTCTCCCCTGCTATCAGGGGTGGTTTTTAAGCCTTGGGGCTTGTAGACCACTAGATCATCCTCATCCTCATATACAATATCTATACTTCCAGGTCTAGCTTCTATCATATCTCCAGACCAGGATTTAACTAGGTCTTCCTTTAAGTATATATCAAGTTCATCATGAAGCTCTATCCTATCCTTTTCCCTAGCCACCTTGCCATTTATACGCACATCTTTTTTTCTTATTAAACGGTAGATCTCCCCACGGCCTGCTTTTGGGAAGAATTTCATCAGGAATCTATCCAGCCTCTGATTAGCTGCACTTTCATCAATTATTATTTTCACGGACTGTCCTTTCTATACAATCGGAGGGCCTCTCCGGCGGTTTTTCCTTGTATTGCAATATTCTCATAAATATGTTAGATTTAATCAAGAGGTGATATTATGTTAGAAAAAATTAAAGATATAATCTATGACTTAAGTGATTATTTGGTTACTCTTATTATAATCTTTTTCATCGTAATTTCCATTGCTTTTGTCATGACCAAGTCCTATGGCCTAGATTTTTCCAAAAATGATCTCCTTTCTCTTTTTAATAAAGAAGAGATAGAAATCCCTACTCCAGAGCCAGAACCAGTGATAAATAATCAGCCAGTGGTAGATCCCCAGACCCAAGTCCCCGAAAAAGAGGATGAAGAAAATGAGGATAAGGACACTGAGGACAAGGATCCTGATAAGAAAGATGAAGATGATAATAAAAGCGATGCTTCCAAGGATTATGTGCTTGTAATCGAGTCTGGCGCTAATTCCAATAGCATTGCTGATGAGTTAGAAGAAGCTGGAGTTATAAGCGACAGTTATGATTTAGTTAATGCTTTAGTAGAAAGAGGTCTGGATACAGCAATCCAGCTTGGAGAGTTTACTTTTAAACCTAATATGACTATAGACCAAGTTCTAGATATTCTATTCCCTTAAGGAGGTAAGAATGCCACTGGTAACCACTAAAGAGATGTTCAGAAAGGCCTATGAGGGCAAATATGCTATTGGGGCCTTTAATGTAAACAACATGGAAATCATTCAGGGTATTGTAGAAGCTGCCAAGGAAGCCAAAGCTCCTTTAATTTTGCAAGTATCTGCAGGAGCAAGGCAGTACGCCAATTCTAATTATCTAATAAAGCTAGTTGAGGCTGCTCTACTTGACGCACCTGAACTTGATATAGCCCTTCACCTAGACCATGGTGATAGCTTTGAAATATGTAAACAGTGCATAGACGATGGTTTCACATCGGTTATGATCGATGGTAGCCACCTACCCTATGAGGAAAATATAGCCCTAACAAAGCAGGTTGTTGATTATGCCCATTCTAAAGGTGTAACAGTTGAAGCAGAGCTTGGAAGGCTTGCGGGAGTTGAGGACGCAGTAAATGTATCAGCTGAAGATGCCACTTATACCAATCCCGACCAAGCTCTAGACTTTGTTACAAGGACAGGCTGCGACTCCCTTGCTGTAGCCATAGGCACCTCCCACGGAGCCTATAAATTCAAAGGGGAACCCAAGCTTGATATTCCAAGACTTCAGCGCATCCAAGAGCTTTTACCAGGCTTTCCCATAGTCCTCCACGGTGCCAGTTCAGTTGTACCTGAGTTTGTAGAAATGAACAATGAATACGGCGGAGAGATTCCTGGAGCTAGGGGTGTGCCAGAAGAGCTTATAAAAGAAGCCACCAAGTACGGTGTATGTAAGGTCAATATTGACTCAGACCTTAGACTGGCCATGACAGGAGTAATTCGAAAAGAACTCCATAATAATCCTGGTAACTTTGATCCAAGAAAGTATTTAGGACCAGCCAGAACTGCTATTAAAGAAATGGTTAAACACAAAATCTACAATGTTCTTGGTAATAACGATAAACTTTAAAAGGACCTTCGGGTCTTTTTTATTTAAAGTAAAGAAAGCTCATGATTATAAATGGAGCTAAGGCCAGGTCCCTTTTTCTTTCCCCTCTAATAAAGAAAGTAAGGGCAACTAGGCCTGCTAAAATGAAACTCAGCATAATAAAGGCTAGCAGGTTTTTTTCCAGGCCTGTAGCAAGAACAGAAAAGAGCTTAACATCTCCGTAGCCCATAACTTCTTTTGATGATAGCAAATAAACTAGGTAGTAAAGAAGGTTGAGTATTAAAAAGACTCCTAGGCCTTTAATAAGGCCCTGGGGCCTTTTTAAAAGTAGAAGAAATAATAAAAGTAAACTTAACTCGTTGGGGATCCTTTTTTCCTTCATATCTACATAGCCAATTACCAGTAAAATAAGATACATAACCACCTCCAAATAAAGCCTAGCAGACCAGCTAATTAACATGCCTCATCTCTATTTAGTTTTGCTATTTGGAATTTGACCTCCCATCTTCCTAGCGGTACAATCTAGCCAGGAGGTTTATTATGAGAAGAAGTGAAGTAGCCCAGGAGATTACCTGGAATCTTAAGGATTTATTTTCCACTGAAGAAGAGTTTGAAAAAGAAGTGGAAAGACTTATAGAAGATGGAAAGAAACTAGAAGGCCAGGATCTGGTCAAGATGACTACAGACCAACTTGCTGACCTACTTACAAATTTTGAAAACTTTATGGTAAAGTCTAGGCTGGTCTCTACCTATGCCTACTTGGACCTTAGTGTTGATAGGACAAATAATAAGCTGCAAAAGAGGCAGGGCTGGGTTAACGACATAATATCTGAGCTATCTACTAAACTCAGCTACCTTGCCACAGATATCCAAAAGGTGGATGAAGATAAACTTCAGAAGCTAGCTTTGGATTACCCCCAGTTTTCCCAGTATGTCAGAGAGCTTCTCAGGGACAGGCCCCACCTACTAGATGATAGTACAGAAATGGCCCTTGTTGCTCTAGGTGATGCCTTTAGTCTACCCTATGATAGCTACAACATGATAAAACTTGCAGATATGGAATTTGGTGATTTTGAGGTTGGTGGAAAGACCTATCCCATGAGCTATATCCTCTATGAAAATGACTATTGCCAAAGCCCAGATACAGAGCTAAGAAGGGCTGCCTATGAGAGTTTTTATACCACCATTGGTAAATACAGTTTTGGAATGGGAACAGGCTATCTTAGCCAGGTAAAAACTGAAAAAGCCATGAGTAAACTTAGAGGATTTAAAAGCGTCAGTGACTACCTTCTCCTTGGCCAAGATGTGCCTAGAGAGGTCTATGAGCTCCACCTTGAAACCATGATGGACTACCTATCCCCTGTTATGCAAAAATACGCAGGCTTCTTAAAGGACTACTATAAACTTGATCAGCTCCACTACTCTGACCTCAAGGCTCTAGTGGATGCAGACTTTAGCCCAGAGACCACAATTGATAAGGCCAAGGAAGATGCTAGGGCAGCCCTAAAACCCCTTGGAGAGGACTATATAAAGATTGTTAATGAGGCCCTAGATAACAGATGGATAGACTTTGCTCAAAATGAAGGAAAATCCACCGGAGGTTTTTGTGCCAGTCCCTATGGCAATCATAGCTACATTCTTATGACCTGGACGGGCTATTTATCCGATACCTTTACCCTAGTCCACGAGCTTGGCCATGCTGGCCACTTCCAGCTGGCAGGTAAAAGCAATAACTTTTTTAGCGTCAGGCCCTCTACCTATCTAGTTGAGGCTCCCTCTACCTGTAATGAACTATTTTTAACTGACTATCTTTTTGAAAAGGAAGACAGTATAAGAAACAAGCGATATGTCGTGGCTTCTTTTTTGGGTAACACCTACTACCATAACTTTGTTACCCACTTTCTTGAGGCCTACTTCCAAAAGCAGGTCTATGATAGTTTAGATGAGGGAAGGAGCTTGACCACCCAGGACCTCCACCAGATGAAAAAAGAAGTCTTAGAAAAGTTCTGGGGAGATAGTGTAGTAATTGATGACAAGGCGGGTTATACCTGGATGCGTCAACCCCACTACTACATGGGTCTCTACCCCTACACCTACTCTGCAGGCCTAAGTCTTGCAACCAATGCCTATCTAAGGATAAAAAGTGGAGAACTCTCTACCCAGGTTTGGTTAGACTTTCTAAAGGCTGGTGGCACTAAAACTCCAGTAGAACTGGCTCAGGTTCTAGATATCGATCTTTATGATAATAGCAGCCTAAAGGCCAGCATTTCCTATGTTGAAGGTTTAGTGGATGAGCTTATTAACCTTAGTAAGGAACTAGAAGAATAAATCCTCGCCCCTTAGGGGGCTTTATTAGTTTAAACTATATTTAAAGAATGGGTTAAATATAGTATAATGGTACTTGTGTACTAGGAAGGGAGGCCATTTGGAAACCTTAATAAAGCTAAACCACTTAACAAAAATTTACAGGATGGGTGGAGAAAAAATCTATGCCCTAGATGATGTCAACTTGGAGATTTATAAAGGGGAGATTCTTTGCATCCTGGGCACCTCAGGCTCTGGCAAATCTACCCTCTTAAACATGCTGGCAGGCCTGGAAGCTCCCACTAAAGGAGAAATCCACTATGGAAATATAAGGCTGGACCAGCTTTCTGAAGAAGAACTTACCCTTTTCAGAAGCCTTAATATCGGCTTTGTCTTCCAGTCCTATAACCTGATTCCTACCCTAAATGCTCTGGAGAATGTTTCCCTAGGCCTGACTTTTAAGGGAATTCCTAGAAAGGAAAGGGAGAAGGAAGCCAAAAAAATGCTGGAACTTGTAGGCCTGGGAGATAGGCTAACCCACAAACCTAGCCAGCTTTCAGGAGGCCAGCAGCAAAGGGTTTCAATTGCCAGAGCCTTTGTGGGTTCGCCTTCTATTATCTTTGCTGATGAGCCCACTGGTAACCTAGACTCCAAGACTACAATTGAGATTATTGAGCTTATTATAGGTCTTGCAAAAGAGAATAAGCAAACCCTCATTATGGTAACCCACGATGAGAGTCTAACTGACTATGTCAACCGCTCCTTTCATATGGTGGATGGCAGAATTCAAAAAATAACTGAAAGAGAAAGGTCAAATGATGAAAACTAAATCAGTTCTTGTATTTTTACTTATAATCCTGCTGAGCCTTCCCAGTTTTGCAGCTGGAGGAAGCCTCCAAGTAGAGGTCCTAGAAGCTCCAAGCCAGGTTGAAGCTGGCCAAGATTTTACCCTTAAGTTCCTGGTTAAAAATGAGAGCGAACAAAAAATAGACCAACTAACCAGCCAGCTAGATATCCCTGAATCTGCTCTAGTCCTTGATCAGGGCTCTAAGTCTAGCTACAACTACTCCCTTGAGGCGGGAGAGGAAGTGCTCCTTCACTTTTCTATGAAGGCCTTAGAAAACATTGAAGAGAGTGCCCGTTTAAGTTTAACTACCAGCCACAGACATGAAGGTACAGAAGAATGTCCCCTAGGTGATAGTGTAGAAATCGTAAATCAGCTGGCTATAGAGGTTGTGCCAGTGGCAAGCGATGATGATAATAATGACGATGACACAAATGATGATGATGATAATAATGACGATGACACAAATGATGATGATGATAATTACTATGATAACGGCTATACCTATTATAGTGATGATAGCTATGATGATAGTCCCCACAAGAACAAGCCTAAGCTTATTATCTCTAAATATGTAATCGAACCTGAGATGCCTAGGGCAGGTGAGAAGTTTACCATGACCCTGAGTTTTCATAATACTAATAGTGAAAAAAGCTGTAGAAATATTAAGATTTTTTTGACCAATGAATCAGCAGGTGAAGGTGAAGGCCTGGCTTCTGGTGGCGTTTTTAGTCCAGTGGAAAGCTCTAATACCTTCTATATCGACTATATAGCTCCAGGCGAGACCAAGGAAAAAACTATAACCTTTCATACCATTCCCACAGCCCCTTCAAAGACCTACACAATGACCGCAAATTTTGAGTATGAAGATTATCAGGGCACAGAGCTAAAGGCAACAGAGCTTATTGGTATCCCTGTTGTTCAAATTTCAAAAGTTCAGGTAGATGATCCCCAAATTTCAGAGATGGGTCCAGGTGGGCCTGTAATGATTGATCTAAATTTCTACAATACTGGTAGAGATGATCTTACTAACTTTATGGTCTCTGTTGAAGGTGATGGCTTCTCTGCTGATGAAAAGAGATACTTTGTTGGAAATTTTCAAACCGGAAGCAGTGATAGCTTTTCAACCACGATCTACCCCCTTGAAGAAGGTGAATATAAGGGAAAAATTATTATAAGCTATGAAGATTCAACTGGAAGTCCCCACTCCATTGAAAAGGACTTTGAGGGCTACTATACAATGATGGACTTTAGTGATTTTGAGGATTTCCCCATAGATGAAACTCCAAAATCAGGCCTTCTTTCAAATCCCTATCTTATTGGGGCTGTCCTTCTTGTTCTAGCAGCAGTTACAGGAATAGTATTTAAGAAGAAGAGAGATAAAAAACGACTAAAGGATCTTGATCTCAATGAAAGGGATTGATTTACTAAGTATCTCCCTAAGAAACCTCTGGCGTAGAAAGCTTAGAACTTTTCTGACAGTTCTAGGAGTAGTTATTGGGGCCACCTCTATAATAATCATGATAAGCCTGGGGCTGGCTATAGAAAAAAGCCAGATGGATATCGTAGAAAGCATGGGAGATCTAAAGACAATAACCATCTACGATCCCCAGTACTATAGTGATAAAAGTGGCACCAAGGCCCCTCCCCTAAACGATTCAACCATCAATAACTTAAAGACAAAAAAACATGTCCAGCACATCTATGGAATTAAGGAAGGTTATATACAGGGCACTATTAAGCTTGGAAAATATGAACTTTGGGGAAGCATAGTTGGTGTTGACCCCCAGTACTTTGAGGATTTTGAAAAAAGTATAAGTGATGGAAGGCTACTGGTTCCTAATGACAAATACTCTTTTCTCCTCCCTGGCTCAATGAAGTATTCCCTCTGGGATTATAAAACAGAGACCTCTGCTGCAGAAGACCCAAATTTTGATATGCTCCAAGAGAAGTTTTCCATAACTCTTGGCTGGGATGACCCAGGGTCCAAAACAAAAAAAATAAAGGCAAATATTGTAGGTATCCTGGATACCCAGGACTGGAACATGTATACCACAATGGATAGTTTCGAGCAGATTATGGCTGAGCAAAAGAANNTCAGGGCAGATAGCCTGGAGAATGTAAAACCCCTTCAAGAAGAGCTTAGAGACGAGGGCTACCCTGCTGAGTCCATGGTTGATTTTTCTGAGTCCATGCAAGAGGGCCAACTTCTAATTCAAGCCGTCCTTGGAGGTATAGGCTCCATCTCCTTTGTTGTAGCAGCTATAGGGATTGCTAATACCATGATTATGAGTATCTATGAAAGAACCAGGGAAATAGGTGTTATGAAGGTAATCGGAGCTTCTGTTAGCGATATAAGAAACATCTTCCTTGTGGAGGCCCTTTTAATAGGTCTGTCGGGGGGACTAATAGGAGTTGCTCTAAGCCTACTAATTAGCAAAGTACTAAACCATGTTATTAATTTAAACTATGGCCTTGGTATGGAGGTGGCAGTCTCAGTTATTCCACTTTACCTTGTCCTAGCAGGACTTTTCTTCTCCGCTTTTGTAGGCCTTCTAAGTGGGTACTTCCCTGCTCAAAGGGCAACTAAACTATCTGCCATAGAGGCAATAAAGACTGAATAATATATAAAATAGTTAACCTCTTTCTTGTTGACAAGCCCACCCTTCTCTTGTATATTAGTAGGGTATGGGGGCGTAGCTCACTTGGGAGAGCGCTTGACTGGCAGTCAAGAGGTAGTCAGTTCGAATCTGATCGTCTCCACCATATATACAAAGAAAACGTTGAGAAATCAACGTTTTTTTGTATTTATCAACCTTTGTTAGCCCTTATAGGTGTAACATGGCGTAACATATTGTAAAGAAAAAGTCGGTGGAAAACTTCAACTTTTCATAAGAGTTAAGACTTTATGAATTGCAGCTCTTTTAAAGTATATAAAGTTTTATTTAGGTAAAACTTCCTCGCCTCCTTTAGCTATTTTTAATAAATAAAGCAGCAAAGCAAATCCAATTATGTATCCTCTAATAACCGGCTTTAGTAAAAGAAAATAAAAAAGTTCAAAGTCTCTGGTCAAGTCTAATAAACTGAAAGCCAATCTTGCTAAAATTTCATGCACGAACACGAATAAAAGAGGATAAAGTATTAGTGCAAACTTATGTCTTTTTTATACCTCTTATCCAAATCATAAGAACGGTTTCATTAAATAGAAGATCGATAACTATTAATAGGGCATCAATATAGATGTTTAATAATATTTTGGCCTTTCCTGAGTCAATGCAAAAACTACTTCCTAACTGATTTTCAGTATTGACTCTATATTTTTATATGCAATCTTTTGAATCTCTTCTTCAGTAAAATCCATTTCATTGAGTATGAAAAAATATTCATCATACTTTCTCTCAGGATAGTCTGTCCCGAAAATTAGTCTATCGGCGCCAAACATACGAAGGATTCTATTTGTTTGCGCTATCCCATATAATCCTACCAATTCCGGTAATATAAATGAAATATCCACCCAAGTGCATCCTGACCATGCATCTAAATATTTAACGCCACCCAAATGTGCAGTTATAAACTCTATATCTGGGAAAACCTTTATCATTTTATTGATTTTATCTGGAGCATGGAGCACTATTATTATGAAATCCCGTCATACAGGGATTACTATGATACATAACTGGTATTTTCAAGTCAGCCGCTTTTCTTAGCAAGGGTACTAATCTAAGATCATCAGCATCTATATTCAAATTATTAGGATGAATTTTAATCCGTGTAAACCTAGTTTCTTAATTGCATACTCTAACTCCCTAGGAGCCTCATTTAAAATATATGATCAATTAAAATTAATATCTGCAAATGCCATGAATTTCTCTGGGTATTCCTTCACAATTTCCGATAAAAACTCATTAGTTTTTCTTGATGAATAATACATATAAGAATTATTAGTTGGTGTCAAGCGCAAATGAAATTGTCACCCTAAAAGTGCAAACATAAGTTTATTTCCAGGAGCA
>LFTD01000063.1 GCA_001512625.1 Clostridiales bacterium DTU036
GAAAAAAGCCAGCTTATAAAGCCAGCTCAACTAAGTCATAAATTTTTTCTTAAAGTCTTGAAACTCTTCAGGAAGAGGGGCTTCAAAGATCATCTTATCGCCATCTGGATGGACTAACTCAAGTCTTCTAGAATGGAGCAGTTGCCTTGGAGCCTTATTAATAGAAGTCCTAGACCCATAATCCCTATCCCCTACTATTGGCAAATGAAGGTTTTTTAGGTGAACTCTTATTTGATGGGTCCTACCTGTATCAAGTTCACATTCTATTAAAGAGTAGCCCTTAGAAGTGTCTAAAAGCTTAAAATAAGTTCTTGAAAAACGGCCCTGGTCTGAGAGTCTATAAGTAGTGGGCTTTCTAGGATGTCTTTCAAGATATCCTTCTACAGATGTTTCTTGCCACTTTGGTTGGCCTTCAACTATAGCCCAGTAGATCCTTTTCATCCTTCTACTAGTAATCTCTTCTTGAAGGTAGCGGTGGCTATCATTATCCTTAGCTATAACTAAGAGACCTGAAGTATCTTTATCTAGTCTATGGACTATGCCCGGCCTATCTTCTCCACTTAAATCTGAAAGTGGCCACCCTGTAGCCAAAAGACCTGATACTAGGGTTGCCCCACTAATTCCAGAACCAGGGTGCACTACTAGGCCTGCAGGCTTATTAATAATAGCCAGCCACTGGTCCTCATAAAGCACATCTAGCTTCATATCTATGATAAGTTGCTCTTCGTCCTGCTTTTTTTCAATACTTATCTCTTCACCACCAATAAGAAGGTAGTTCTTTCTTACCTTCTTGCCATCAACAAGGATTAGCCCTTTTTCTATTGATTTTTGAATTTGCGAACGAGATAGATCCATTCTAGAAGAAAGGAACAGGTCCAGGCGTAAGCCTGGTTCTGTTCCATATAGTCTTTCTAGCATCTTTCTATCTCAATTCTAGTGGCTTGATCGTTTAGAAGGTATTCTTCTCCAGAATTTTGTGAAACCACCAAACTCTCGGCTAGAAGTTCCTTGGTTACAAAGTCTTTGTAGGCCATAATTGCAGCTTCAAAATCTGGAGTTGAATTAAATTTAATGTTAATCCTATCAGCTACCTCAAATCCGCTTTGCTTTCTAAGCTGCTGAATCCTCGATACAAACTCCCTGGCAAAGCCCTCATCTCTTAACTCATCTGTTATGCTGGTATCCATAATAACAAATAGTGCGTCTTGGGTTTGAACCTGGAACTGATCTTTAGCTTCTACCTGGATTTCCACAAGTTCAGGGGTTAATTCAACTGTTTCTCCTTCAACAATTAATTCGTGCTTGCCCCCGTCTCTTAGCGCCATACCTATTGTGGTAGCATCAGCCTCTCTTAAAGCTTTTTGGAAAGCCCCCATCTTCCTTCCTAAGATAGGACCTAAAACTGGGAAGTTGGGTTTTAACACAAAGTCAACATACTCAGAAATATTTTCGACATACTCTATTTCTTTAACATTAAGTTCTTCTAGAATAATTGGTTCTAAGCCACCAAGTATTTCTTTATACTGGACATCAACTAAAACTCTTGTTAAAGGCTGTCTAACTTTTATGGCTACAGATTCCCTAACTGATCTTCCAAGGTTTACTATCTTTCTGACTAGGTCCATAGAGGCGTCTAGCTCAGTGTCCACATAGTCCTCATTGTACTTTGGAAAATCACTTAAGTGAACAGAAGTCTTTCCTGTAAGATTCCTATAAATTTCTTCGGTTACAAAAGGAGCTATTGGAGCTGCCATCTCAACTACTGCTAGTAGGACCTCATAGGTAGTTAGAAAAACACTCTTTTTATCCTGATCTAGCTCTTCCTTCCAGTAGCGGCGCCTACTCCTTCTAACATACCAGTTCGAGAAGTCTTCACCAACAAAATCTTGAATATACCTGGTTACCCTAGTTAAATCATAGGCTTCATAGCTATCTGTAACATCCTTAATTAGCCTATGGAGTCTTGTTATGATCCATCTATCTAG
The DNA here is from genome assembly GCA_001512625.1 of Clostridiales bacterium DTU036. Classification (GTDB taxonomy): domain Bacteria; phylum Bacillota; class Clostridia; order Peptostreptococcales; family Acidaminobacteraceae; genus DTU036. The sequence continues at coordinate 1,986 of LFTD01000063.1, forward strand.
AAGGCTCCTGTCCTCCAGCGCAAGATTAAAGCTAGCAACATCCAGATTATCATAATTGGCATAGAGGCTAAAGAGATGGTAGATATTTTTCAGCGTTCCAAAAAATTTACTTTGTACCTCATAAAGGCCCGCCACATCAAATTTTGTTGGTTGCCAAGCAGGTGAAGAGAAGTTAAGATACCAGCGCAGCGCATCGGCCCCCTGCTCCCTAAAGAGTTCAAAGGAGTCAACTATGTTGCCTCTGGACTTGGACATCTTCTTGCCATCCTTATCTAAAAGCATGTCATTAACAAGCACATTCTTAAAAGGACTCTGCTTCATAATAAAGGTAGATATGGCCATAAGGGAGTAGAACCAGCCCCTAGTTTGGTCTATACCTTCACAGATATAATCGGCAGGGAAGTACTCGTCAAATACTTCCTTATTCTCAAAGGGATAGTGGAGCTGGGCAAAGGGCATGGAACCCGAATCAAACCAAACATCCACCACATAGGGCACTCTATGCATATCTCCCCCACACTCAGGACATTCAAATACCACATCATCCACATAGGGCCTGTGGAGTTCGATTCCACCAATGGGAGTTTTAGATCTATTTTTTAGCTCCTCAATACTTCCTACAGATTCCTCATGGCCACAGTCACAGGTCCAGATATTTAGTGGGGTACCCCAATATCTACTTCTTGAGATGGCCCAGTCTTTGACATTTTCCAACCAGTGACCAAACCTTTTTTCCCCAATATAATCGGGGTGCCAGTCAACGGTATTATTGTTGGCTACTAGCTGGTCTCTTAACTCACTCATTCTTATATACCAGCTACTTGTTGCATAATATAGCAGTGGTGTATCGCATCTCCAGCAGTGGGGATAATTGTGTTCCATCCTCTGCTTTTTATAAAGGAGACCCTGCTCTCTTAGCCACTCAATTATTAAAGCATCAGCATCCATAACAAACATGCCCTTCCAAGGAGTGGCAGTGTACTTTCCTTCTAGATTTACTGGCTGGATAATTGGAGCATCGTATTTCATAGAGGTATTGTAGTCATCCTCACCAAAGGCTGGAGCAGTGTGAACAATACCAGTTCCATCTTCAGTAGTTACATATTCTGCTAGGGTAACAAAGAAAGCCTTCTTATCTACCTCAATAAAGGGCATAAGCTGCTCATACTCAACATACTCTAAATCCTTTCCTGGGAAAGTTTCAAGAATCCTAACATCTCTACCCATAACACTTTCTACAAGCTTCTCAGCTATGATGTAGGTGTTTCCTGCCTGCTCAACCCTAGCATAGCTAACTTCGGGATGAACAGTAAGCAGAACGTTTGAAGCAAGGGTCCAGGGAGTTGTAGTCCAAACAAGAAAATACTCATCCCTATCCTTGCGCTTAAAACCAACTGTTACTGTCTCTTGCTTAATTTCTTTATACCCTTGGGCAACTTCATGGGAAGCTAACCCTGTTCCACATCTAGAACAATAGGGAAGGATTTTATGACCTTCATAAACCATTCCCCCCTTATAAAACTGGTCTAATATCCACCAGACCGATTCAATATAATCATTCTCTAGGGTTATATAGGGATTATCCATATCTATCAGATAACCCATCTCTTCAGCTTGCCGCCTCCAAAATTCTTCATATTCAAAAACAGACTCTCTACACTGCTTATTAAACTCAGCAATG
>LFTD01000086.1 GCA_001512625.1 Clostridiales bacterium DTU036
AAAACCAATATACCATAATTCTAGCCAAAAATCAAATACTTTACACCATATAGGTTGGATTTGTCAAGGACTTTTTTTGCTTTTATCTATAAAATCCATCAATCTGTCCAGTTTTATCCTCTTCAAACTCCAGCTTCCCTCCAGAGTAATCTAAAGGAATAGCCACCCACTCGTCCCGCCTGAATCTTCCATCCAGAAGGTTTTCTTCTAAGGAGGCTAGGAGAATCTCAAAAACCAAATAGTCTTCATTATCAAAGCTGGCAACAAAAACCTCACTTCTCATCTTGGCCTCAGCCGAATCAAAGTCATTGAGGATAATTTGTCCTGTCCTGCCATAGACTGAAGCCAGCTCCTCTTGATAGAAGGGATCTTCTTCAAATAAACCCTGTCTTTCTTCGGAGCTAAGAGCTCCAAAAGATACCTTTGAGTTTTCTTCTTGGAAAAGGGCCAATATCTCAAAAGCGTCTTCCAAGGTTATACCTCTAGCCTTAAGCTGGTCTATACTCTCAAGTTTATCACCGCTAAGTCTATCTATGAAAAAAAGTTGGGAGTACCCACCGTCCATGTTGTAACCAAAAACCGATTGGCTCCTGGCTAAGATAGTTAAAACTTCCTCATCTTCAAACACAGAGGTCATAACCCTATAGACAGTCATCATGGCAAAATCATTGGTCTCATCCAAGGTCTCCTGAGCCTCAATAATCTTATCCCAGTAGCCTAGACTGTCATCATAAAAATCTAGGTCAAGTTCCTGGGTCCAAAGATTTACTAAATTCTCAGGGCCCTGAAAAACTGGAAGATCAATAAAACTTAGGCTATCAGGGTTTAGCTCTACAAAGGCGTCTAGAAGGATCCTCTCCCCTTTGTTTACCTGGGCTGATAGTAGCTCCACATCCTTTGGTTCTTCCTCCTTAATTTCCTCCTCTTCTATATCAGGTTCTTCTATTTCGGGCTCCTCTTTTTCAACAACTTCCACTTTCTCATCTTCAGTAGTTACCTCTTCCTCTGCAAAACAGCCAGTAAATACCAAAGCCAAAATTAGTATAAGTAGGGTAAACCTTTTCATATAGCTCCTCCTCTAGCACTATTCTTATAATAGGCTATCTTTATAGATTCTAAGAACCCCTTCCATGGATATCTCCTGGGGGAAATTCCTGAGTTTTTCTTTATTTGAATAAAAATCCCTTGTATAATCCTCAAGCTC
>LFTD01000123.1 GCA_001512625.1 Clostridiales bacterium DTU036
GGCAGTGTCCTTACTAATAAGTACGCTGAAGGATACCCCAGTAAGCGCTACTACGGTGGCTGCGAGTTTGTAGATCTTTCAGAAAACCTAGCAAGGGATCGCATGTGTGAGCTATTTGGAGCAGACCATGCCAATGTCCAGCCCCACGCAGGAAGTCAAGCCAACATGGCAGCCTATTTTGCACTTATTAAGCCAGGTGACAAGGTTCTAGGTATGGCACTCGATAACGGCGGTCACCTAACCCACGGTTCTCCAGTTAACTTCTCTGGTCAACTTTATGATATCTCCTCATATGGTGTAGATGATAATGGTTATATTGACTATGATGAAGTAGAAAAAATCGCCCTAGAAGTTGAACCTAAACTAATTATTGCTGGTGGCTCTGCCTATTCAAGGGAAATTGACTTTAAAAGATTTAGAGAGATTGCCGACAAGGTTGGTGCCTACCTGCTAGTTGATATGGCCCATATCGCTGGACTAGTTGCAGCTGGCCAGCATATGAACCCAGTTCCCTATGCTGATGTTGTTACAACCACCACCCATAAGACTCTTAGGGGACCTAGGGGAGGAGCCATCCTCTGCAAAGCCCAGCACGCTGCTGCCATAGATAAGGCGGTCTTCCCAGGAATGCAAGGTGGCCCACTAGAGCATGGCATTGCTGCCAAGGCTGTCTGCTTTAAAGAAGCCATGGAGCCCGAGTTTAAAGACTATATCAAACAGGTAATCCTAAATGCCCAGGCCCTGGCCCAGGCCCTTATGGAGCTTGGCTATGATGTGGTAAGCGGTGGAACTGATAACCACCTAATGCTCCTAGACCTTAGAAGTAAGAATCTAACTGGTAAAGAGGCCGAAGCCCTTCTAGGTGAGGTAGACATTACAGTTAATAAGAACACTGTTCCTAAAGAGACTCAGTCACCCTTTGTTACCTCAGGTATTCGTATAGGCACTGCTGCCCTTACTACCAGGGGACTAAAGGAAGAAGAAATGAAGGAAATTGCCCTTCTTATGGACCAGGCTATGACTGGCTCCAGGCCCAGTGAAGATATCAGAGCCGATGTAAAAGCTTTAACAGCAAGATTTCCACTGTTTAAGTAAAGAAAAAAATGATGTACTCGTAATAAGAGTGCATCATTTTTTCCTTTTAGCAAGGATTACTTTCATATAATTGTCTTATGCTGAACCGCTTTAGGGTCAAAGCCAAGCAGTTTAAAGGTGTAGTCCATTATGTAGCCTGTTACCAGGGCAAAGATCAGGGTACCAAGTCCTATCATACCACCCATAAAGTAACCTATAAGCGTAACAAGAACTTCTATTATTCTTCTAGCCACACCTACAGAAATCTTAAACCTTTTATGTAGGTAAAAGATTAGGCTATCTCTAGGGCCAGCTCCAAAGCCTGCGCCTACATAGTAGTAGGTGGCAAAGCTTATAATAATCATGGCCAAAACTACATAGATTCCACTTATAGCTAGGCTACTAGCTCTAGCTATAAGGCCTGTGGCCAGGATTAAATCAAAGAAAATTCCTATTAAAAACATGTTAAGAAAACTGCCTAGTCCCAGTGGCTCCTTTTTATAGATTATAAAGATCAGGATTACAATTCCTACAAGGATGGAGGCAGTACCTATAGTAACTCCTGTTACCTTTGAAAGACCCACATGAAAGACCTCCCAGGGAGCATAGCCAACCTGGGCTTCATAGCCCATAACCATACCCAGAGCATATAAGAATAGGCCTATAATTAATCTTACTAGATCTTGCAAACTTGACTTCATTATGTCCCTCCAAGTTTTAAGTATAATAGAAGAAGAGAACTTCTTAAAGATGCAAAATATTATGCATATGATTAAGATGCAAAATATTATGCATATGATTAAAACTTGTGTATAATGGAGGTGGAGGTACCATGGAAAAGTTAATTTTAGAGCTGCTTCTTAGTCAGATGAAGGAAGGGGTCCATGTGGTGGATCTTGAAGGTAAGAGCCTGATTTACAATGATAGTATGTCAAAAATCGAAGGACTATCCAGTGAAGAGGTGCTAAACAGAAATATAAAAGACCTTTTTCCCCACTTATCAAAAGAGGATTCTACCCTGATTAAGGCCATAACCACTGGCAAAATGCAATCAAGTAGCCTTCAAGACTACACCAATATGAGGGGAGAGAAAATCTCCACCATGAATACCAGCTACCCTATTATAAAGGACGGGAAGATAGTGGGGGCCATGGAGATCAGTGAAGATGTTTCACACCTGGCTGAACTTTCAGAGGAGGTAGATAAACTAGGTAGGAGAAGTAAAAGACACTTCAAGCCCAACTACTATACTTTTGATAGCATTATTGGTCAGTCTACTGCTATAAAGCAGTCCATTGATAGGGCCAAAAAATGCGCAAGGAGTGATGCCACCGTCCTTATTTACGGTGCAACTGGCACTGGTAAGGAGCTCTTTGCCCAGTCTATTCATAACCACTCTAAAAGAAGAGAGGGCCCCTTTGTTGCAGTAAATTGTGGGGCCCTTCCAGGTAATCTTCTAGAGTCTATTCTCTTTGGTACTGTTAGGGGAGCCTATACTGGCTCTGTTGATAGCAGAGGCCTTTTTGAGCAGGCTGATGGTGGAACACTGTTCTTAGATGAAATTAATTCCATGAGCCTAGAGCTTCAAAGCAAGCTCCTTAGAGTTCTCCAGGAATCCTCTATTCGAAAGGTTGGGGGAGAGAGGGACCTCTACACAAATGTTAGAATTATAGCCGCTACCAATAGAGACCCTTTAAAGCAGGTTGAAGAAGGCTCTCTAAGAAAGGACCTCTACTACAGGCTTTCTGTCCTTCCCCTTTATCTTCCCCCATTAAAAGAGAGACTGGGGGATATTGAGATTCTGGCACTGTTTTTTCTTAAAAAGCACAAACCAGATGATTCAAATCTTAAGGGCCTATCTACTGAACTTATTGATGGCCTGCTCCAGCATGATTTTCCTGGCAATGTCAGAGAGCTGGAGCACCTAATTGAGGCCGCAGTTAGCCTTAAGGAAGACCAGGGTGAGCTATTAGAGCTAAGGGATATGCCTGCCAGCTTCTTTTTTGAAAGAAGGCTGGGTGAGCTTGACTACCAGGACTCAAGGCCACTACAGGAGCAGCTGGAGGATTTAGAAAAGAATCTAAT
>LFTD01000088.1:0-36907 GCA_001512625.1 Clostridiales bacterium DTU036
GGCCTTTTTTTTGTAAACTTGATGAAATTATTAAAGGATGTTACAATTATAAATATATTAAGTGTCAATTGGAGGAAGATTTGGATTATAAGCGTATACTCCTAAAGCTAAGTGGAGAAGCACTAGCCCCCGCCTCAGGAACTGGCATTGATGATCAGGTACTTTTCAAGGTAGCCGACCAAATCAGGCTATTATATGAAAAGGGCTATGAGATTGCCATAGTTGTTGGTGGAGGCAATTTTTGGAGGGGCAGAAGTAGTGGAGAAATGGACCGCTCAACTGCAGACTATATGGGAATGCTGGCTACAGTAATAAATGGCCTGGCTCTACAGGATGCCATTGAGAAGTTTGATATTCCTACTAGGGTTATGTCAGCCATAGAAATGCCTAAGGTTGCTGAAGCCTACATTAGAAGGAAGGCCTTAAGCCACTTGGAAAAGGGTAGGGTGATTATCTTTTCTGGGGGAATTGGCAATCCTTTTTTCTCAACCGATACAACAGCTGCTCTTAGAGCTGCTGAGATAGAGGCTGAGATTGTGTTATTTGCCAAGACTGTAGATGGGGTCTATGATAAAGACCCAGTCCTTCATAGTGATGCCAAGCGTTACTCAAGTATGAGTTATAGAGATATAATTGTGGGAGGCTTAAAGGTTATGGACCAAACAGCTGCTACCCTACTTATGGAAAATGGTATTCCCAGCTTTGTATTTAGCATGAAGGAAGATAATAGTTTAATTGAAGCCCTTGAAAATGAAGAAAAAGGAACCATTATTAGGAGGTAAATTTTATGAAGCAATTATATAAAGAACTGGATACTAGTATAGCCAAGGCTCTGGATTTTTTAAAAGATGAGCTTTCTAGCGTCAGAGCAGGAAGGGCCCATCCAGGTATTTTGGATAGGATAATGGTTAACTATTATGGCACCGATACCCCCCTAAATCAAATGGCATCTGTTTCTGCACCAGAAGCCAGACTTATTCTAATTTCACCCTATGATAAAACTACAATACCTAGTATTGAAAAGGCAATTTTGAATTCGGATCTATCTCTAAATCCCAGTAATGATGGTAAGGTTATTAGGCTTAATCTTCCTCTTTTAACTGAGGAAAACAGGCTTAAGCTTACTAAACTTGTTAAAAAACTTGGTGAAGAGTCCAAGGTGACAATAAGAAATGAAAGAAGAAATGTCATTGAGACTATCAAAAAAATGGAAAAGGATGGAGACGTTAGAGAGGATGATTCCATCAAAGCCCAGGAAGAGGTTCAAAAGTCTATAGACAAGGCTGTTGCTGATATCGATAAGCTTGTCGAAAATAAAACCCAGGAAATAATGGCGGTCTAATGATTCCAATTCATGTTGGCTTTATAATGGATGGTAATGGTAGGTGGGCTAAGAGTAGGGGGCTACCGAGATCTGCTGGCCATAGAGCGGGAACTGAAAATATCAGACACATTATTAGGACCTCAAAGGATCTTGGTATTAAATATCTATCCTTTTACGCCTTTAGTACAGAAAACTTTAAAAGACCAGTAGAAGAAGTTACTTTTCTTATGAACCTTCTTATTGAGTTTTTTAATAAAGAGCTTCCTGAACTGATAGAAGAAGGGGCTAGAATTCATATTCTGGGGGACCTGTCTCTTTTTAAGCCTCCAGTTAGATTTGTATTAGAAAAGGCTATAAAGTCTACTGCTGATAATGACAAGATCCACGTCTGCCTAGCCCTGGGTTATGGGGGCAGGGCTGAAATAGTTAGAGCTGTAAATCAAATAATTGCAGAGGGTATTAAAAAAGTTGATGAAGAGAGTTTTGAAGACTATCTTTATACTGCTGGTATGCCCCAAGTAGATTTTTTAATTAGGACTAGCGGAGAATTAAGAATTAGTAATTTTCTTCTTTACCAGCTTGCCTACAGTGAACTTTATTTTACACCGGTTTACTGGCCTGATTTTGGTAAGGAAAGCTATATGGAGGCCCTAGAAGACTTTGCAAGACGGAACAGACGATTTGGAGGGGTAGAAGATGAATAAACGATTAATAACTGCAGCTGTAGGAATAGTATTATTATTGGGGCTCTTGTGGATTGGCGGGTTAGCGCTGCGAGTTGCAGTAATTATGATTACCCTACTTAGCATGATGGAGCTCAAAGGAACCCTGGGTTCTTCCTACCGGTTAGACGACTTTGTAAGTGCTGTTTTTGTTGTGCTTAGCTTCTTTTTACCCTGGGATCTGGCCATGGCACTAGGTTTTCTTTACTTGATAGTATCCTTAGGGCTTAGTTTTGTAATGAGTCCCCTTGATTTGAGAAGGACCCAGATGAATGGTTTTTCATATTTCTTTGTTCTTATACCCTTTATCCTTCTCTACAGGCTAATAGCCTTTTCTCCAATCAAGAACCTATACCTTTTGGCTTTGGTTTTGGCCTGGGGCAATGACACCTTTGCCTACTATATAGGTAATATTTTTGGAAAGACCCATTATACAAGTATTAGCCCTAACAAAACTGTTGAAGGTGCTCTAGGAGGCCTTTTAGGTGGTCTTCTCTTAGTTTTCTTAGTTGCAGCTATTATGGTGCCAGATATCTCTTATTTAGTCCTATTAATCTATGGAGTCTTAGGAGGAGTTTTTGCCCAGCTTGGAGATTTTTTCGGTAGTTATATTAAGAGGAGCTGTAAGGTTAAGGACTTTGGAGTTGTAATGCCTGGTCATGGTGGTATTTTAGATAGGTTTATATCTGTTATGTTTTCCAGTGTCTTACTATATATGATGCATAATTTTTTCTAATAGAGACTATAAGGAGCCTGGCTCCTTTTTTTATTGTCATAATCAAGCTGTGGAATCTATAAGCCTTCTGGTGTATACTTAGGTGTGGGGTAATTATGAAAAAAATAGGTTTGTTAGGCGCCAGTGGTTCTATTGGCAGCCAGACTCTGGATGTAATTGCTAGAGATAGTAACTTTAAACTAAGTTACTTTACTGTTAATAGCTCTATTTCCAGGGCCAAGGAAATAATTGAAGAGTTTAAACCAGACTACTGTCTGATTACATCAAATAAAAGAAATGAGCTGGGAAGCCACTATCAAAATACCAAGATACTAGGCTTAGAAGACTTGGAGGGCCTTATTAAAAACCAGGAGGCAGATATAGTCCTAAATGCCATGATGGGTATGTCGGGCCTTGCCTCAAGCTGGTGGGTTTTAGAGACTGGTGGTAAATTAGCTCTGGCTAATAAAGAGAGCCTAGTAAGCGCAGGGGGGCTTCTAAAGGCCCTTGAGAAAAAACATGGAGGACTTATCCTTCCTGTTGACTCAGAACACAGTGCCATTTGGCAGTGTTTGGAGGGTAATAATAGCCAGGGAGTAGAAAAGTTAATCCTTACTGCTTCAGGTGGGGCTTTTAGGGATATAAGTAGGGGTGAAATGCTGACTAAAAAGGCTAGTGATGCCCTTAAACACCCTAACTGGTCCATGGGTCTAAAGATAACCATTGACTCTGCCACCCTTATGAATAAGGGGCTTGAGGTAATGGAGGCCTACTGGCTCTTTGGAATAGAGCCAGAAAGGATTGATGTGATTATTCACAGAGAGAGCCTTATCCATTCAATGGTCCAGTATAAAGATGGTAGTGTGCTAGCCCAGCTGGGTATTTCAGATATGCGCCAGCCCATCCACTACGCGCTTCATGAGAAAAATAGAAGGCCTTTGGATTTGGAAAGACTGGATTTTAATCAAATATCTTCCTTAAATTTCCAGCCCCTAGATCATGAAAAATACCCTAGTCTTAGCTACTGTTATAGAGCACTAGAAGAGGGAGGCAACAGGCCGCTTTGCCTTAATACAATCAATGAGATCCTGGTAGAAAGATATCTTAAAGATCAAATAAGTCTGAGGGATTTATTTGATGGGCTAGAGGCCAGCTTTGAAGAAGAATTCTTTGAACCAAAGAGTTTAGAAGACCTCCTTTTGGAGGAAGAAAGAATTAGAAGGAATATGAAATAAATATGCTTACCTTTATAAATTTTATAATAATATTTAACTTAATAGTATTTTTCCATGAGTTCGGCCACTTTATTATGGCAAGGAAAAATGGAGTAAGAGTACATGAATTTGCCCTAGGAATGGGGCCAGCTATTTTCTCGAGAACCAAGGGGGATACCCAGTATTCTTTAAGGCTTCTTCCGCTAGGAGGCTACTGCAAAATGGAGGGAGAGGACGAGGCCAGTCCCAACCAGGATTCTTTTAGTGAAAAGACTGCCTGGCAGCGTTTTAGTATAATTATTGCTGGCCCAATTATGAACTTTATTTTAGCACTAATTTTATTTTTTGGACTTAATGCCTTCACAGGAGTTCCCAGCCTAACTATTTCTGAAGTAATAGATGGGCCTGCTAAGGAGGCGGGAATTGTGGCAGGTGACAAGGTCTTAGAAATCGACTCTCAGAAGATTAAGAACTGGCAAGACCTGGTAAATGCCATAGATTTAAGTGATGACAAGGTTGAGGTTCTGGTTGAAAAAGCCAGTGGAGGCCAGCAGGCCTATACTTTGGAGCCAATGGTAGAAGAAGGCGTCAAACTAATTGGTATTGTTCAGGGCAGAGAAAAGAGCTTTTTTGGTGCTTTTAAGTATGCTGTGTCGCAAATCTTATCAATTTTTGGAAGCTTTTTTACCTTCTTCTCTAGACTTTTTACAGGTCAGGGCTCCAGCGATGATGTGGCTGGACCACTGGGTCTGGTTAAACTTGTTGATGAGGTAACTAAGGCTGGCTTTTATATGGTGGTTTTCTTTACTGCCTTCTTTAGTATGAACCTAGGCGTAATGAATTTACTACCTATACCAGCACTAGATGGCGGTAGACTATTATTTATTATAGTAGAACTGGTAAGAGGCAAGCCTTTAGATCCGGACAAGGAAGGTATGATTCACTTTGCTGGATTTGTCTTTTTAATGCTTGTTATGGTTTTTGTGACCTTCCTTGATATACAGAAATGGATAAACTGATGACTAGAGCAGTTAAAATAGGAAATGTAATTATAGGGGGAGGTTTTCCCCCAGCCCTTCAGTCCATGACTACAACTAAGACCCAGGATATAGAAGCTACTGTGGAGCAAATTTTAGAGCTTGAGAAGCTAGGTTGTGAGATTATCCGGGTTACAGCCAATAATAAAGAGGCTGCCCTGGCAATTTCAGAGATTAAAAAGAGGATAAATATTCCCCTTGTAGCTGATATTCATTTTGATCCTGAAATGGCTATTATTGCCCTGAATGCTGGAGCAGATAAAATCAGGATAAACCCTGGTAACATGGCTCTAGATGCCCTGGATAGGATTTTGGAGCTGGCCAAGAGTAAGGACGCCGCTATAAGAATTGGTATTAACTCTGGTAGTTTGGAAAAAGAATTTTTAGATAAATACGGTGTAAGTTCCCAGGCCATGCTTGAGAGCATGAAGAAGTATGTGGCTTATTTTGAGGAGAGGGGCTTTGAAAAGATTATCCTCTCTGCTAAAGCCTCTGATGTTAGGCTAACAGTAGAAGTAAATGAGCTTCTAGCCCAGCACTTTGATTATCCTCTTCATTTAGGAGTTACTGAGGCAGGGGTATATGAAACAGCCATTATAAAGTCTGCCATGGGTATAGGCAGTCTACTGCTAAGGGGGATTGGGGATACACTGAGGGTTTCTATTACAGGAGACCCTAGGCAGGAACTGCCAGTGGCCAAGGAGATCCTCCAGGTACTAGGCCTTAGGAGCGGGATAAATGTGATTAGCTGCCCCACTTGTGGCAGGTGCGAAATGGATTTAGCTAATCTGGCAACTAGGATTAGTAAAGAAGTTAAGGGCATAGACAAGGACCTTACTATAGCCATAATGGGCTGCGCTGTAAATGGACCAGGAGAGGCTAGGGAAGCTGATATTGGTATAGCAGGAGGTAGGGGTTCAGGGCTGCTCTTTAAAAAGGGTCAGATTATTGAAAAGGTTGATGAAAAGGACCTTTATGAAAGACTTATGACAGAAATCAAAGGAGAGTTGGATGCTTAAGCTAGATACTTATCTAGAAGAGTATTTTGGGGCCACTGAAATAGTAAAGGCCCTTCTTTTTGAGGAGGAGCTTAGCCTAGACCTCTATCTTTTAGTTGAAGAGCAAAAGGATGCTAAAGCTTTAGAAGCCAGCCTGGGCCAGACCCTAGGTCTAAACCTTAGAATCTTTACAAGAAGAGATGGGACAATTCCTGGCCTTTTAAAGGATTTTAAACTAGAGCGCGGCGGGCTTCCAGAGGACCTTGATTATAAGCTAGTAGATGGAAGCTTAGAACTTATCTCAAGTGATACTGACTGGCTAAATAGCAAGCTTAAGGAGCTTGAAGATTTTTTTTGGCCCTGGCAGGAAATAAAGCTGATAGGTGTGGCTTCTAAGATAGAAGAAGAGGATTTTAGGGAAGCTCTAAAAGATGAATTAAATCAGCTTGTTAAAGACAATGCGGTTATTAAAGAAACCAAGGAAAAAAAGAAAAAAACCCACAAGTACCTCCAGAAGGTCAGGGGGCCCTTTGTTAAAATTGCAGATATCATAGAAGAGGAGCAGGGCCAAAATCTTTCCATTGCAGGTGAGCTTATTTCCATTGATAAAAGAGACCTAAAAAATGGCAAGGTTCTTGTCACGCTAAGTATTTATGATGGGACAAACTCCATGGGCTGTAAGTTTTTTACCAGTAAAAAAGACGAGGAAGTCCTTGATGGAATTATTAATAAGGGGGATTTTTACAGTCTTCAGGGAAGCCTTAAGTATGATAGTTATAATAATGAACTTATGCTCTTCCCCAGCAGAATAAACCAAATAGAAAGGCCTCCCGAAAAAATGGATAGGGCCGAAAGAAAAAGGGTTGAACTGCATCTTCACACCACTATGAGTGAAATTGATGGAGTAAGTGATATAGCTGATTATCTGGCCAGAGCCAAGGCCTGGGGCCATAAAGCCCTGGCTATAACTGATCTTGCCAGTTTTCATAGTTTTCCTAAAGCCTTTGAAAAGGCCAAAAAATCTGATATTAAGGTCCTCTATGGTCTGGAAATCCTCGAGTATGATGATGAGAAGCCTGTTGTTGAAATTGAGAACTATGGCTTTCATGATACCTTTATAGCCCTGGATCTTGAGACAACTGGCCTTAGAAACGATAGGGATGAAATTATTGAAATAGGGGCGGTTAAGATTCAAAACTTTCAAATAGTGGATAGCTACCATAGTTTTGTAAAGCCTGATAAGAATATTCCTTATCATATAACTGAACTTACTGGTATAACTAATGAGATGGTTTCAGGGGCAAGGGAGCTAAAAGAGGTTTTTGGGGAGTTTTTGAGCTTCACTGAGGACTATCCTATTGTTGGCCATAATTTGGATTTTGATAGGGGCTTTTTGCAGGTGGCTGCAAAGAAGCTTGGCTATGACTTTAATCCTCAGGGAGTAGATACTCTGGCTCTTAGTAGGCTTGTGCTTAGGGATATTAAGAGGCATAGGCTAAACCAGGTTGCTAAAAAATTAAAGATTCCTCAGCTAGACCACCATAGGGCCCTTGATGACGCCCTAGTTTGTGGAAAGATTTTTGTTGAACTTTTAAGGATACTTGAAAATCAGGATGTAAGGGACTTTGACGGGGTAAACAGCCTAGCTGACCAGTACTACTATATATCTGCTTCTAGAAAGTATACAACTAGTCTTCTTGCAAAAAACACCCAGTCCTTAAAGAAACTTTATGAGATGGCCTCTATTTCAAATCTAAACTACCTTGAGCATGGCCAGCCTCTAGTACCCTCAAGTTTACTTAAGCAGTATAGAGAACACTTTCTGGTTGGCTCCAGTGGCAGTGATGGTTGGCTGGTTGATAACATCATAATGTGCACTCCTGAAGAAGAGCTAAAAGATTATATGAAAAAATATGACTTCGTTGAGCTTCAGCCCCTAGGTCAGTACTCAAGATATTTTGAGCGCAATACTTTAAATAGCCTAGATGAGCTTAAGGAGGTCCATATGAAGATAATTGAGCTTGCCGATGGAGCAGGTCTACCCTTAGTTGCCACCGGCGATGTAAGGTATCTTGATAAGGAAGACTTTCTTTATAGAAATATTGTAAGGGCGGGACAGAAAAAGAACCTATCCTTGGAGGTCAGTGGCAACCACTACTTTAGGACCACTGAGGAGATGATGGAAGAATTTGTTCATCTAGGGGATAGGGCAGAAGAAATCGTTATAGATAATACAATAAAAATTGCCGACTCGATAGAGGAAATTATCCCTATTCCTCAGGGCAAATTTCCTCCTGAAATAGAGGGTAGCGACCTCGAGCTTAAAAACAAGTGCTATAGCAGGGCTGAAGCCAGGTATGGTAGTCCACTTCCTGAGTTGATTAAGGCCAGGCTTGACTATGAGCTCAATGCAATAATTAAAAACAAATTTTCAGTACTATATATAGTTGCAGAAAAACTAGTTAAAAAATCTAATGATGCAGGCTACCTTGTTGGGTCCAGGGGTTCAGTGGGATCTTCCTTTGCTGCTACAATGGCTGGTATAACCGAGGTCAACCCCTTGCCACCCCACTACTACTGTAAGAATTGCAAATACAGTGAATTTGCAGATGAGGCCATCTATGATAATGGCTATGATATGAAGAACAAGGACTGCCCCGTTTGTGGAAGCCTTCTTAAAAAGGATGGCTTTAACATTCCCTTTGAATCCTTTATGGGTTTTGAGGGAAATAAGGAACCTGATATTGACCTAAACTTTGCTCCAAATATCCAGGGAGAAATCCATAAGTATACTGAGGAACTCTTTGGTAGAGACAATGTATTTAAGGCAGGTACCATTGGAACAGTTGCTGATAGGACTGCCTTTGGCTATGTGATTAACTACTTTGAAGAAAGGGATATGGAGATTTCCCGCAGGGAGATAGAGCGGATTATTGGTAGGGTAACAGGTGTTAGAAGGTCTTCTGGCCAGCATCCAGGAGGTATTATTGTTTTACCTAAGGACCAGTCTATCTATAATTTCACCCCTATCCAGTATCCCGCCAATGACCCAACTAGTGGGGTTATAACAACCCACTTTGACTATAAGGCACTAGAAGGTAAGCTTTTAAAACTTGATATACTTGGCCATGATGTTCCCAGTATTATCCATGACTTAGAAGAGATGACAGGTTTTGACTCCTCCCAGGTCCGCTTTGATGATGAAGGGGTGCTGAGTATTTTTAATTCAGTTGAAAGGTTAGAGTTAAAGGATAGCCGCTATAAAATAAGCAAGGGCACACTAGGCATACCTGAATTTGGTACGGGTTTTGTAAGAAACATGCTGGAGGATACAAAGCCTGAGAACCTATCTGATCTTATAAGAATATCGGGTCTTAGCCATGGGACCAATGTATGGCTAAACAATGCCCAGGACCTGGTGAGAAATGGTGTTATCACAATTAAAGATGTTATAGCAACTAGGGAGCAGATAATGGTTTATGGAGTTCAAATGGGAATTCCAAGGGACCACGCCTTTAACATCATGGAAAGGGTCAGAAAGGGAAGGGGTCTAAGTGAGGAGGACTTGGCAGTTATGAAGGAGGTAGAGGTACCTGCCTGGTATCTAGACTCCTGCAATAAGATTTCCTACATGTTCCCCAAGGCCCACGCTGTAGCCTATGTACTAATGAGCTTTAGAATTGCCTACTACAAGGTACATTTCCCCTTGGCCTTCTATGCCAGCTATTTTTCAACAAAGGTGGATGACTTTGATGCCAAGGCCATGACCCAGGGTATTGACAAGGTAGTTTCATATTTAGAAAACCACATACCTGAGACTGGTGCCTCAAAAAAGGAGGAAGACTACTATGCCCTTATGGAGGTAGTTTATGAGATGTATGCAAGAGGCCTAGAGTTTAAACCGGTTGATCTATATAAATCCCACGCCTGGAAGTTTCTAATTGAGGATGGGAAGATACTGCCCCCTCTTAGATCTATATCAGGTCTTGGCCATAGTGCTGCCCTGGCTATTGTAGAGGCTAGGGAGCAGCCCTTTATTAGTGTAGAGGATCTCCAAACAAGGGCCAAGGTAAATGTAACTGCCGCAGAGGCTTTAAGAAGCCTGGGCTGCTTTGAAGATATGCCTGAGAGTAATCAGATTAGTATCTTTGATTACATTATATAAAGTATCTTTGATTACATTATATAAAGCTTGAAATTTAGGGATTTTTATGCTATAATTTTTAGGATGAAGTATTTGGAAAGAGTGGTGGCCCCACTCTTTCGTTCTTAATATAGATAAAGGAGGTTAAGGTGAAAAGCGTAAGCAGCATAGTTGAAGAGATTCTAACAGCTTTTCTGGAAACTCATGGGCTGGAACTATATGATCTGGCTTTTGTAAAAGAAGGACCTAATAGGTTCTTACGAGTATTTATAGATAGTCCAGAGGGAGTGGATCTCAATCAGTGTGAGATGGTAAGTAAGTTCTTGTCAAATGAACTTGATAAAAAAGACCCAATAAAGGAACAATACTATTTAGAGGTGTCTTCACCAGGCCTTGAGAGGATTTTGAAAAAAGATGAGCACTATAAGAAGTATCTGGGAGAAAAAATCCAGGTAAATCTTTATTCAACTTTAGAAGGCCAAAAGATGATTACCGGTAAGCTTGTGGAAAAAGAGAAAGAATTCATTAAAGTATTAGATGATTGTACTAAAAAGGAGTTAGAAATTCCCCTTGCCCTTATATCTAAGGCAAAGAATATTGTGGAATTTTGAGGTTAAGAATGGATAATATTACAGAAGTTATTGCAGCTATTGCCAAAGAAAAAGAAATAGCGGTGGAAACCCTCTTCGAATCAATAGAAGCAGCCCTTATAACTGCCTATCGCAAGAATTTTGGAAAGAATAGAAATGCCAGGGCAAGTATAGACAGGGTAACTGGAGAAATTAAGGTTTTCACTCAGTTTGTAGTGGTTGAAGAGGTAGAGGATAGCGAGACAGAAATTAGTCTAGAAGAAGCCAAGAAGATAAATCCAATTTATGAGCTTGATGATATCTATGAGACCGAAGAAACTCCCAAGGACTTTGGCAGGGTTGCAGCCCTGGCAGCCAAGCAGGTTGTAGTCCAAAGGATCAGAGAGGCTGAGCGCTCCAGTGTTTATGATGAGTATAAGAGTAGGGAACAAGAACTGATTTATTCCCAGATTCAAAGAATCAATAATGGGGTAGTTTATTTTAATCTTGGTAAGGCTGAAGCTATCATGCCACCAAAAGAGCAGATTCCTGGAGAGCGTTATAGGGTAGGAGATAGACTAAGAAGCTTTATAATTGAAGTAAAGGATGAAAAACGCAAGGCCTTAGAAGAGGGCAAGACAGCCAAGGATGTCAAGGGTAAAAAGGGACTAGAAATTGTTTTGTCTAGAACCCATCCAGGCCTAGTAAGAAGACTTTTCGAGCTGGAAGTTCCTGAAATCATGGAAGGAGATGTCCTTATTAAGTCTATTGCCAGAGAAGCTGGTAGTAGGACCAAGCTGGCAGTTCAGGCTGGTAGAGAAGGGCTTGATCCAGTAGGTGCCTGTGTAGGCCCAAAGGGTTCTAGGGTTTCCCACATAGTAGATGAGCTTGGCGGGGAGAAGATTGATATAGTTGAGTATACTGATGATATGGCTACCTTTATCGAAAATGCTCTAAGCCCTGCTAAGGTTAGTGAAGTTAGGCTGATAGGAGATAGGAATGCAGAGGTTGTTGTTCCTGATTTCCAGCTTTCTTTAGCCATAGGAAAGGAAGGCCAAAATGCTAGGCTTGCTGCTAAACTTACAGGAATTAGAATTGATATTTTAAGTGAAACTCAGGACAAGGAGAGGTCCGGGAATGAAGAAGCATAAAACCCCACTGAGAAAATGTGTTGCCTGCTCTGAGCATAAGGATAAAAGAGAGCTTATTAGGCTAGTTAAGAACAAGGAAGGCCAGGTCTTCTTTGATCCGACGGGCAAGGCCAACGGTAGGGGGGCCTATATTTGTAGGAGCCTTGAGTGCTTTGAAAAGGCTATCAAGGACAAGAGCCTACAGCGTAGTTTAAAGACAAGTTTAGATCAGGAGACCATAGATGAACTCCGGAGAAGTTTGGAAAACTAAAGTATTAAGCCTTCTTGGCTTTGCGGCAAAATCCGGTAACTTAGTAACTGGCAGTTTTGCTGTTGATAGAGCACTTAAAGAAGGAAGTATAGACCTGCTGCTTTTCTCAGAAGAAACCAGTAAAAAAACCATTGCCTCCTTTCTCCACCAAAGGGACCTGCCTAGTGCAGTTCTTACGGACTCTGCTACTATGTCAAAACTAACAGGGGTTAGTAATAGACATGTATTTGCAGTTAAGAGGGGAAAGTTGGCTGAAGCGATGATCAAGGAGATATCTAGGAGGTGATTCTTTGAGAAAAATACGCGTATATGAATTAGCTAAAGAATACAAGATGACCAGTAAAAATCTAATCACTAAATTAGAGAGTATAGGAATCGAAGTAGCCAATCACATGAGCACTTTGGATGAAGAAGAACATAAGAAGTTTATTGACTTTGTTAAGGGTGAGTTAGCAAGTGATAAGCCCGAGCCCAAAAAAGCCGAAAGCCCAGAACCTAAAAGGGCTAAGGCACCTGAAAAGAAAAAGGACAAGCCTAAGAAGTTAAAGAAGGCTATCCCTGTAGCTGAGGAGCCTGATAAGGATGCCCCTAAAAGAAACTGGCAAAAGAGAAAAAGAGGAACTAAGGCAGACTACCGTAGGGATAAGGAAGAAAAGATAATAGACCTAGCAGGAAGTGAAGTTGAAATTGACGAAGTGGTGACTCTAGGAGAGCTGGCTGAAAAGCTTCAAAAACCTGCCACTGAGATAATAATGAAATTCATGTCACTAGGTGAAATGTATAATATCAACTCAAATATTAGCTTTGAAGAAGCTGAAATCCTGGCCATGGAATATGAAGTGAAACTTGTTAGAGCCCAGAGTCTTTCAGAGATTGAAGAGGAAATGTTTGACTTTGAGGACGCCGAGGAAGATCTTATTGAAAGGGCCCCTGTAGTAACTGTAATGGGCCACGTTGACCATGGAAAGACCTCGCTACTTGACTCAATTAGAAATACAAGGGTTACTAAGAAGGAGGCCGGTGGAATTACCCAGCACATAGGGGCAAGTGAAATAAAAATCGATGGAAAGAAAATAGTTTTCCTTGATACCCCAGGCCATGAGGCCTTTACCACCCTAAGAGCTAGGGGAGCACAGATTACTGATATTTCTATTCTAGTAGTTGCGGCAGATGATGGGGTTAAACCCCAGACCGTTGAGGCTATCCACCATGCCAAGGCAGCAGGTGTTCCTATAATTGTTGCTATTAACAAAATGGATAAACCCACTGCCAATCCCGATAGGGTTAAGCAGGAACTCACAGAGCACGGCCTTGTTGTTGAGGACTGGGGCGGAGATATTATTGCTGTTGAGGTATCTGCAAAGACAGGAGAAGGTGTAGAAAATCTACTTGAGATGGTTCTACTAGTTGCAGAAATGCTGGAACTTAAGGCCAATCCAGATAGACCTGGTGTTGGTACCATTATTGAAGCCAATGTAGATAGGCGCATGGGAACAACAGCCACTGTCCTTCTTGAAAAGGGAAGGATGAAGATAGGAGACAACATCTTTGCAGGGGCTAGTTTTGGTAGAATTAGGACTATGATTAATGATGCTGGAAAAAGACTTAAAACAGCAGGCCCTTCTTCAGCCTTTGAGATAACTGGCCTAAATGATGTTCCCATGGCAGGGGAGAAAATCTATGTAACAGTGGATGACCAGACTGCCAGGCTTTATGCAGAAAGAAATGCAGAAAAAGAGAGAAGTGAGAGAATTGCACAACCTAAGCTTGTAGCTAGTCTTGATAGTATTAGTGAAGATGAGGGTCAAGCCAAGGTCCTAAATGTAATTCTAAGGGCTGACGTTCATGGTTCTGTAGAGGCTATAAAGAACTCTCTTGATAAGATTAATACCGATGAGGTAATGGTAAATATCATCAAGTCCCAGGTTGGAGCTATAACTGAGGCTGACATTCTTCTGGCTACAGCCAGTGAGGCGGTTATCCTTGGCTTTAATGTTAGACCTGATAATAACATTCAAAATGTTGCTGAAAGGGAAAATGTTGAGATTAGGACCTATAGGGTTATCTATGACATTGTAAATGATGTTAAGGACGCCCTAAGCGGTATGCTAGACCCAGACCAGAAGGAAGTAGTGGAAGGTAACATAGAGGTAAGGGACACCTTTAAAGTACCAGGAGTTGGCACTATTGCAGGTGGCTATGTTATGAGGGGTCAGATTTCAAGGACCTCTATGGTTAGGCTGATAAGAGACGGCATTGTAATCCACGAAGGTGAGGTCTCGTCACTTAGAAGGTTTAAGGATGACGTCCGCCAGGTTCAAACTGGTTATGAGTGTGGTATTGGAATAAAGA
Source organism: Clostridiales bacterium DTU036 (assembly GCA_001512625.1). Taxonomy (GTDB): domain Bacteria; phylum Bacillota; class Clostridia; order Peptostreptococcales; family Acidaminobacteraceae; genus DTU036. Next base: position 14,477 of record LFTD01000088.1, read on the forward strand.
ATTACAACGATATTAAGGAAGGGGACATTATTGAAACCTTCATTATTAAAGAAATCCAGAGGAGTTTAGACTAATGAATAAACAAAGGCTACGTAAAATAAATGAAGAAATAAAGCGAATTATCAGTTCTTCACTGGTCTTTGATGTAAAAGATCCAAGACTTCCTTCGATGATAAATGTGCTTGATGTTGAAACTGCTAGCGATATGAAGACCACCAAAATCTTTGTAAGCTGGGTAGGCGATGAGGACAGAGATGAGGTTCTTTCCATCCTAAATAAGGCTGCTGGCTATTTTAGGAAGGAACTAGGAAATGAACTAAAGACCTATAATACTCCCCAGCCCCAATTTTACTATGACGATTCTATAGAGCGGGGAATGGAGATGGAGGAGCTGCTTCGTGGTATCACATATAGCGATGAACCTGAAGAAGACTAAGGACTTTATTTTGAGCTACAAGAGCTTCTTGATCCTACCCCATGTTAGGGCTGATGGAGATGCTCTTGGCTCATCCTTAGCCCTTAAACTAGCTCTGGAAAAGATTAATAAAAAGGCTGTGGTTTGGTGTGAAGACGCACTTCCCCACGGCCTTAAGCCATTTATGGATGGGAAGACAAATAAGGCCCCTCTTTTAGAGAGCTTTGAAGCCCTTATAGCTGTGGATACAGCAAATTTATCAAGGATTCAGTCCATTTATAAGGATTACGACCAGCTCCCCATCTTAAATATAGACCACCATCCAACTAATACTGACTATGGACAGGTTAACCTTGTTTATGGTGGTCTTTCATCTACAGGTGAACTTATGGCTATGGTTATTGATGAACTTGGAGTGGAGCTGGATAAGAATATTTCTGAGGCTCTTTATATTGCGCTAATAAGTGATACCAACCGCTTCCAGTATGATTCCATAACTTCTGATAGCCTAAGGCTAGGAGCTAGGCTCCTTGATGCAGGTGCTGACTTTGATAGGATCCACAGGCATCTTTATGGTGAGAAGCCTTTGGAACTCTTAAAGCTCCTATCCCTAGCCACTGATAAAAGTGTTTTTTTATCAGAGGATGTGGTTTTTTGTCAACTGACTCAAGAGGACTTTGATAGGGCGGGATTTTATGAAACCGATGATGTTATTGCTCTCTTAAGGGATATTGAAAGAGTAGGAGTGGCAGCTCTGGTCTACCACCAGGATGGCCAGGAGAAACTCTCACTAAGAAGTAAGGGAGACTATCTGGTTGATGGTTTAGCCAAGTCTTTTGGAGGTGGTGGTCATAAAAAGGCAGCAGGTTCACCTTTTAATCTTGAGGACATCGAGCTTTTAAAGGAAAGACTTAAGGAGCTTAGCCATGTGGGGCAAGATAAATCTCTATAAGCCAGAAAACATGACTTCTCAGCAGGCTGTCAGCCACCTTAGGAGGATCCTAGGCCTTAAAAGAATAGGTCACTCTGGCACTCTGGACCCCATGGCTACAGGAGTTCTTAACTGTTTTGTTGGTAGGGCCACTCGATTTATTGATCTGCTTCCAGAGAGTGAAAAGATCTATAAAGCAGACTTCATTCTTGGTAAGAGTTCTGACACCCTGGATATATGGGGAAAGGTTGTGGACCATGAATTTGAAGCTGTGGAAGAGGAAGAGCTAAAGAGGGTGCTTGAGGGTTTCTTAGGTGAGAGTCTCCAACTTCCTCCCATGTATTCAGCCATAAAGTATAAGGGAAGAGCTCTTTATGATTATGCTAGAGAGGGTCAGGAGATTGAGCGAAAGAAGCGAAGGATTCTTATTTCAAAACTTGAACTATTAAATTTTGATGGATTTGAGGGCAGCCTTATGATTCACTGTAGTAGGGGGACCTATGTAAGGAGCCTTATTGATGATATTGGTTCTAGGCTTGGGACTGCTGGGCTTATGTCGGGTCTAGTTAGGCTGAGAAATGACTGGGTTGACCTTGAGGACTGCTATAGTCTAGACCAAATTAGAGAGATGTATTCTAAAGGGGATATGAGTTTTCTTACCTGCCCAGCTACTAATGTTAGTTTGGCTAGGGCTGATATAGATAAGACAACCTACGAGGACTTGGCTCAAGGCAGGATAAATAGTTTTAGAAGTGAGTGCCAGCAGGGCAGGTACCTTATCTACTGGGATAATAACTTTGTGGGCACAGCTCTTTGTGAGAAGGAAGGCTTTCTTGTAAGGGAAAGGATAATAAAGGTGGAAGATGATTCTTAGCAGTGTAGAAGACTTACAGAAAAAAAAGGGGCCCTTTGCCCTAACCATGGGAAATTTTGATGGCCTTCATATAGGCCATAAGAGAATTATTTCTACTCTTATAGATGAAGCTAGAAAGGATGGACTTACTAGCCTTGTAGTTACCTTTACCAACCATCCCAAGGAGCTAATCACAGGAGAAAAGGTAATACCAGTAATTAGCAGTGATGAAAAACTTGAAAGGCTTGAGGAAGAAGGGGTGGATTTGGTTTTAGGGCTGGAATTTACCCAAGAAATTAGGCAGATGAGCCAGAAAGAGTTTTTAGATTACCTGGGGGTAGAGTTTAAAAAGATTATTGTAGGTCATGATTTTAAGTTTGGCCATAATGGAAGTAAGTATAATAGCGATGAAATAGAAACTATTCCCGTTGAGGCCTTGGTAGTTGATGGAAAGATTGTAAGTTCAACTATTATAAGAGAATATATGAGTCAGGGGGAGATGGAAAAGCTTAGATTATTTCTGGGCAGGCCCTATCGCCATAGTGGCAAGGTAATCCATGGAAAGAAGGTGGGTAAGGCTTTAGGTTATCCCACTACCAATGTAACCATTAATGAGAGCGTCTATGCCCTGAGAACTGGGGTCTATGTTACTAAGACCTACCTTGTTGACTCTGTTTTTAAGAGTGTAACCAACATAGGTAGGATTCCCACTTTTGATGGCAGGCCCTTTTCTGTTGAAACCCATATTTTGGATTTTGATAGGAGTATCTATGGTGAAGAAGTAAGAATAGAGTTTCTTCATTATCTAAGAAAAGAAGAGAAGTTTGATGATGTAGATGCCCTAAAGGCAAGGATTGCTGAGGATGTTGAGGCCACTAGGGACTACTTTAATAATCATCCAGAGGAGGTCTAAAATGAAGGTTAGGTTATTTTCTGCAGGTTACTGACCCCACTGTACTGGCGTGGAACGCCTTATAGTTGAAGAAAGACTTAATGTAGAAATCCTTGATATTTCTAAGGATAGGGGTCTGGTAAAGGAACTTTTACATATTGGAGATAAGAGGCAGATCCCCTGCCTTGATATAGATGGTAAGGCTCTTTATGAATCCAAGGCTATTATGGCCTGGCTTATGGACAATCTAGATCAATTAAAATAGCCTTTTTCTTTACAAACTTAAATGCTTATGGTATTATTGTTAACGGTACTTTAGCTTTGTATATGATTCTCCAACATCTACAGGGCTAAAGCGAATAATTTTAGGAGAAAATAATGACAAAAGAACAAAAGCAAGCAATTATTGAAGAGTACAGACTACATGATAATGATGTGGGCTCTGCTGAAGTACAAGTAGCTATCCTTACCTTTAGGATTAATGAGCTTAATGAGCACCTCAAAGTTCATAAGAAGGACCACCACTCAAGAAGGGGTCTACTAAAGTTGGTTGGTAAGAGAAGGAATTTACTAGAATACGTTAAAAAACAAGATGTTGAGCGTTATAGAAGCTTAATCGAACGTCTTGGACTGCGTAAATAAAAGGTGGGGAGTACCCGCCTTTTCTTCATATTTATAGAAAAAACTAGGAGGAATAATGAAAGAAAGAGTCTTTCGCAGGATGCTAGCAGGACGTGAGCTTGAAGTTGTCGTCGGAAAATTTGCACCCCTTAGCGACGCCACCGTCTTTGTTAGTTATCAAGATACCCAGGTCATGGTTCACGTGACCAGCGCAGCTCCAAGAGAGGGAATTGATTTTTTCCCTTTAAGCTGTGAATTTCAAGAAAAACTATATGCTGTTGGAAGAATACCTGGTTCCTACATTAAAAGAGAAGCCAGACCCTCAGAAAAGGCTACCCTGGCTTCTAGGCTAATGGACAGGCCTATTAGACCCCTCTTTCCTGAGAGTTATAAGAATGACCTACAGATAATCGCTGAGGTTATGAGTATTGACCATGAATCAGGACCAGAAGTAGTGGCTATGATAGGAGCTTCAATTGCCCTAAGTTTAGCTGAAGATATCCCCTTTTTAGGACCTATTGGCGCCATGCAAATTGGCTATATAGATGGGGAGTTTATCCTTAACCCATCTGAACATGAACTTGCTGAGTCTGATCTTAGCTTGATAGTTGCTGGTACCAGGGAAGCTGTTCTTATGGTTGAAGCCCAGGCTAATGTAGTTTCAGAAGAAAAGGTTCTAGAAGCGATTCTACTTGCCCACGAAGAAATCAAGGGTATTGTAGATTTTATTGATGAAATAGTTGAAGAAACAGGAGTTGTTAAAAAGGAATATGTGGCTCCTGAAATTAATTATGTGAACAAGGCCTTTGTTGAGGCCCAGGTAAGCCAAGGACTCACTGATATCTTTGCTCAGAGCCTTGATAAAGAGGCTCGCCAGGAGGCAACTGACGCGCTGGCTGAAGAAATGCTTGCAGCATACGGCGAGGCCAATGAAGATCTTGAAGAGGCAAAGCCTGAGCTTATGGGCTTTTTCAAGGATGTTGAAAAAAGCGTTATGAGAAGGATGATTGTCAAGGAGAACCACAGGCCCGATGGTAGAAAGAGTCACGAAATCAGACAACTTACAACAGAAACCGGCCTTTTAAGAAGGACTCATGGTTCTGGTTACTTTGTTAGGGGTCAAACCTCAGCTCTAAGTGTTACAACCCTAGGTGCTCTAGGGGATGCCCAGCGTCTTGATGGGATAGAACTGGATGAGACTAAGAGATTTATGCACCACTACAACTTTCCTAACTACTCAGTAGGGGAGACAGGACCAATTAGAGGACCAAATAGAAGGGCCATTGGCCACGGAGCACTGGGTGAAAAAGCCCTACTTGCAGTTATTCCTGAAGAAGACGACTTCCCCTATAGTATCAGGGTAGTTTCAGAGGTCCTATCTTCTAATGGATCCTCATCGCAAGCCTCTATCTGTGCAGCCACCATGTCTCTTTTAGATGCTGGTGTTCCTCTTAAAGCTCCAGTTGCTGGAATTGCTATGGGTCTTATTAAAGAAGATGAGGACATCGTAGTTCTAAGTGATATCCAGGGAGTAGAAGACTTCCTAGGAGATATGGACTTTAAAGTAGCTGGTACCAAGGATGGTATTACTGCTATGCAGATGGATATGAAAATTGCTGGTATTGATAAAGAAGTCTTAGAGCAGGCTCTAGAGCAGGCTAGACAAGGTAGGCTTCATATCCTTAATGCTATGAATGAAGCCATCAGCGAACCAGCAGAGCTATCTCCCTATGCGCCAAGAGTCTTTGTACTTTGGATTGATCCAGATAAAATTAGAGACGTTATTGGTTCAGGTGGAAAGACAATTAATCAGCTTACAGCAGATTATTCCTGCAAGATAGATATTGATGATGATGGTAGAATTGTAATTACAGCTGAAGATGGTCCCGGTGGCGAGGGGGCTAAAAAGGCTATAGAAGAAATAACTAAAGAAGTTGAAGTTGGTGAAGTCTATAATGCCAAGATAGTGCGCATTGCTAAATTTGGAGCCTTTGTTGAGCTTACTCCCTACCATGAAGCCCTTGTTCATGTTTCTGAACTAACTATTGAAAGACTTGAGAATGTTGAAGACAAGTTTAAAGAAGGAGAGATGATAGAGGTTAAAGTTATAGGTGTTGATGATGATGGCAAGATTGCAGCCTCTAGAAAGGCTTTACTCAAGGCTGAGGAGAACAAGGAACTGGCTGAGAAGATGAAAAATATTGCCATAGGCGATGTCTTCACTGCAAAAATCCTTAGGATCGCTAAATTTGGAGCCTTTGTTGAGTTAGTCAAGGGAGTAGATGCCCTCTGCCATATCTCAGAATTAACCCTTAAGCACTTAAAAAGAGTAGAGGATGAATTTAAGATTGGCGATGAAATTGTTGTCAAGGTAATTAGTATAGATGGGGACAAGATTGGAGTTTCAAGAAAAGCTCTTTTAGAAGAGGCTATCAGTGAAGCTTAAGATCATAAATAAGTCCCACCACCCCCTTCCAGAATACAAGACCCCAGGTTCAGCCGGTATGGACCTGAGGGCCTATCTGGAGGAACCCGTAGTCTTAGGCTCACTTGAGCGTAGGCTTATTCCCACAGGCCTATTTATAGAGCTGCCCAAAGATTATGAAGCCCAGATTAGACCAAGAAGTGGGATGAGTATAAAACACGGTCTAAGCCTTATAAATGCCATTGGCACTATTGATAGTGATTATAGGGGAGAGCTTATGATTCCCCTGGTTAATCTATCCAAGGATTCCTATGAACTGGTAGATGGAGAAAGGATTGCCCAACTAGTCATTTCTCCTGTAGTCCAGGCTGAGCTTGTTGAAGTAGACCAGCTAGATGAAACTCATAGGGCTGATGGAGGCTTTGGTTCCACTGGTAAATTATAGGAGGAGCGATGGCTAAAAAAAAGACTAAGAAGAAGACTGTTAAAAGAAAAGGGGAGGGCCAGGGCCTATCGATTCAGGTCAAGCTCACCCTGCTTTTTGCTGCCCTGATTTTTTATCTTCTTTCATTCTTTTCAACTAAAACTGGTATAGTTGGCCAGACCATTAGGGAGCTAACGCTAGGTGTTTTTGGTTTCTCGGGTTACCTACTTCCCTTTGCCTTTTTCTTTATTTTTATACTTAGGATTAATCCAAGGCTTAGGGCAAACAGGGATAGGTTTACAGCAGGAATCATTACCTTTTATGTTATGACCAGTTTTATTCAGGGTTATATCCTTTTAGAACCCATACTTAAGATTTTTGCAGATAATAAGTCAACCTTAAAGCTATCCTATGAAGGTGGTATAGAGGGAGTTAGTGCTGGGGTATTTGGTAACCTACTTGTAGTACTTACTTATAAGGCAGCTGGAAGGTATGGAATCCTTGTTCTGGCTCTACTTTTAGGCCTACTTTCATTATACTTTTTTACTAGGCTATCAATTGCTGATTTCCAGGCCAGTCCAAGTAAAAAAGCCAAGGCTAAGCCAAAAGCTAAAAAAGCTAGAGAAGCTAAAGAAAGAAAGGCTAAGGATGACTCCTATCTTTTTGGAACAACCAGGCATCCCCAGGCCTTAGATGACAGGCCCCAGCTCGATGAGCAGGTTAGGACCAGTCCAAGAGAATTTAATTTTACAGAGGACTATGACCATGTAAGGGTAGATCTTAGGGAGGAGCCTCAGCTTGTTAAAGATGAGGAAGAGAGCCTTCCTCTAGTCCACCTGCCTGAAGAAGAGCCTCAAACTATTAAAGAAGTCTCTAAAAAAGAAGATCTAGTAGATGTAGAAAGTGAAACTGAGCTTATAAATAAAGAAGTTGGCCAGATGGCTGCCAAGCCTATAAGAAGCTATAAAAAGCCCCCTCTTTCTATACTTGAAAGGGCAACAAAGAGCAAGGGAACTGGCAGTGGAGAAAAAAGGCAGATGATGGAGCTAGCTAAAAAGCTAGAAAACATACTGGAAAACTTCTCCGTTAAGGCCCGAGTTTTAGAGGTTGTTAAAGGTCCAATTGTCAACCGCTTTGAGATTCAACTTGAGCCAGGTACAAAGATTTCAAAGATTACTGGTTTATCCGATGATATTGCTCTAAATATGGCTGTTGCCCAGGTTAGGGTAGCCCCTATTATGGGCAAGAGTACAATTGGAATTGAGATTCCCAATAAAGAAAAGGACTCAGTTGCTTTAAGAGAGATTCTTACTAGTAAGGAGTTTAGGGATATAGATTCTAAACTAGCTGTGGCACTGGGCAAGGATATTTCTGGCAAGCCTGTAGCTGCAGACCTAGCCACTATGCCCCACCTACTTATTGCAGGCTCAACGGGTTCTGGTAAGAGTGTGTGCATCAATACAATAATTGCTTCTTTATTATTTTCTGCTAGCCCCGATGAGGTCAAGCTTTTAATGGTTGACCCTAAAGTGGTGGAGCTAAGTAATTATAATGGGATTCCGCATTTAATTTTGCCTGTTGTAACTGACCCCAAAAAAGCAGCCATGGCGCTAGGCTGGGCTGTTAACGAAATGACTAGAAGATATGAACTTTTTGCTGAGTCTAAGGTCAAGGATATTAAGGGGTATAATAAGAAAAATCCTGAAAATCTACCAAGGATTGTTGTAATAATAGATGAGCTAGCTGATCTTATGATGGTTGCACCCAGCCAGGTAGAAGATAGCATAGCCAGGCTTTCTCAGATGGCTAGAGCTGCAGGAATCCATCTTATTGTTGCTACTCAGAGGCCTTCAACAGAGGTAATTACTGGTCAAATCAAGACCAATATTCCATCTAGAATTTCCTTTGCCGTTTCTTCTGCAATTGACTCTAGGATAATCCTAGATAGTAGTGGCGCTGAGAAACTGCTGGGACAAGGTGATATGCTCTACCAGCCCTTTGGGTCTAATAAGGCAAAGAGGGTCCAGGGCTGCTTTGTCTCCGATGGAGAGATTAGTGAAATGGTGGAATTTATAAAAAATCAAGGTATAGAAACTATATATAATGAAGAAATAGTTGAAAAATCTGCTCAGCCGCCAGAAGCAGAATTTGATGATGAATATTTAGAGGATGCCATTAAGATGGTAATTGAAGCAAAGAGTGCTTCTGCCAGTATGCTTCAAAGGCGGTTTAGAATCGGCTATAACAGAGCGGGAAGGTTAATTGATATGATGGCTGATATGGGAATTGTAGGTCCTCCACAAGCTAGTAAACCAAGGGATGTACTAGTAAGTGATTTCGAGGAGGTGGAGCCTTGGAATTAAGTGTTGAAGAAGCCCTTCAAGGGGATTATATTCTAATTGACCTTCGCAGTGAAAAGGAATATGGACTTTCCCATATTCCTTTTGCTGCTTCTCTACCCCTTCTTGATGATGAGGCTAGGGCTATTGTGGGGTTTGCCTATAAACAAATTTCCAGAGAAGAAGCTTTCAAACTTGGCCTTGACCATGTGCTACCAAAGCTTGACTTTCTTAAAAAAGGTATTGATAAACTTCTAGAGAAAAAGGAAGTAGTGCTTTACTGCTCTAGGGGAGGCATGAGATCTTCTTCTGTTTACAAACTTTATGCCCATGATAATAGAGTCCACCTTCTTGAGGGAGGCTACAAAGCTTATAGGAAATTTATACTCGACAAAATGCCCTCTGAAATAGAAAAGAGAGATTTCCTTGTTTTTCAGGGGCTGACTGGAGTGGGTAAGACTAGAATTCTCCAAGAGCTAGCTGCTGATTATAATGTTCTAGATCTAGAACTTCTAGCTTCTCATAGAGGCTCTGTTTTTGGAGGTCTGGGCCTTGATGAGCAGCCTAGCCAGAAGCAATTTCAAAATGATATCTTTTCCTTTCTCTATTCCACTGAAGGTTTAATTTTGGTTGAATCTGAATCTTCAAAAATAGGAAAATTACTCCTACCTAAAGAAATTAGAAGTAAGATTCTTACTTCTCCTCTTTTTCTTATTGAAGCTCCCATGGATTATAGGGTAAAATTCTTAGAGGAGGACTATGGAGTGAAGCTCAGAGAGAACAAAGATGAGCTTATAGAGGATATTTGGATGCTAAAAAGCCAACTTGGTAGTGAGGCCTGCTCAGAACTTGCTGAACTTTTAGAAAGAGATGAGATGGCCAGGGCCATAGAACTTTTACTTATAAACTATTATGATCCCCTATATAGGCATAGTATGAAGACTAGTGAGGAGAGATTACTTTTCACTTTTGATGCCAGTAAAGAGGATGTTACCAGGGAAATAGGAAGAAAAATAAATGAAATTTTATATTCATGAGCTTGGCTGTGCCAAGAATACAGATGATGTAAACCATATGACTAGCCTGCTAATTGACAAGGGCTATCTTCCTTTAGAAGGACCAGCAGGAGCAGATTACATCATTGTTCATACCTGTGGTTTTATTGAAGAGGCTGTTAAGGAGAGCCTTGATGCTATTCTCGAGCTGGCTGATTATAAGGATCTGGGATGCAAAAGTCTTATTGTAAGCGGTTGCCTCAGTCAAAGATATCAGTCCTCCCTTGAAAGGGAACTTCCTGAAGTAGATTTATTTCTAGGCACCTCCTATAGTCATAGGATAGATGACTATATTAATAAAAAAGGAGCCTACTATGATAGGGTGGACTTTAAATTAAAGTCATACCAGCATAGGGAGGTTTCAAAGAATTATGAATACCTAAAAATAGCTGAGGGCTGTGATAACTATTGCAGCTACTGTATTATTCCCAAGCTTAGAGGACCCATGAGGAGTAAGACTATAGAGGAGCTGGTTCAGGAGGCTACAGAGCTTTCTAAAAGGGGGGCAAAGGAGCTAATCCTTATAGCCCAGGACCTAAGTCGCTATGGTCAGGATAGGGGCCAGATTAAGATTCTGGAGTTATTAAGGGCTCTTAACCAGATACCAGGAATAAATTGGATCAGGCTCCAGTATGTCTATCCCGACATTTTGGATGAGGAGTTTTTTACTACCATGGCAGGTCTTGACAAGGTTGTGGCCTATTTAGATATGCCTATCCAGCATGCTTCTGATGGGGTCTTAAAGAGGATGAACCGCCATACAAGCCAGGCTGATCTAAGAAGGGTAATAGAGCTGGCTAGAAAGATTATGCCCCATATTGTTCTTAGGAGTACTGTAATGGTGGGTTTTCCAGGAGAGACTGATGAGGACTTTAGGGTTCTTATGGATTTTATTGAAGAAATAAAGTTTGATAAGCTGGGAGCCTTTAAGTACTCCGATGAGGAGGAGGTTGCCAGCCATAAGCTTGATGGCAAGGTTTCCGAAGAAGTAAAAGAGCAGCGATATGAGGCTATAATGGCCCTGCAGATGGGGATTTCAGAAGATAAACTTTCCACGCTCCAAGGCCAGGTTCTTGAGGTAATGGTGGACGAGGTTTATAGTGACTCCTGGATAGGTAGGACAAGGGGAGACTCCCCAGATGTTGATGGCATTGTCTATGTTGAAGGTAATGGTGTTAAAGTAGGAGATATACTGAAGGTAAAGATTAAGACTAGTTCAGAGTACGATTTAGTGGGGGAGCCCTATGAATTTAGCTAATAAATTAACCCTGGCCAGGATGATTGCAGTACCTATATATTTTTACATGGCCCTTTATACAGACTACAGGCTTTTAAGCCTAATAGTGTTTGCCCTGGCAGCTCTTACTGACTATCTAGATGGCTATATAGCTAGGAAGTATTCCATGATAACTGCGCTGGGCCAGCTAATGGACCCACTGGCAGATAAGTTTCTAACCCTTTCTGCCTTTACCGTTTTTATGGCTCAAGGACTTATTTCTCCTCTAGTCTTATTAATAGTAACTCTTAGGGAGATTCTTATTTCGGTATTTAGGGCTGTGGCAGCTTCTAAAGATATAGTTATAGCAGCTTCCGTTTATGGAAAACTAAAGACTGTGCTTCAGATGGCCACTATTCTTGTGCTCCACTGGCTAAGGCTCTATAACATTGACATAAACCTTTACCATAGAATCCTAATTTGGCTTATGGCTTTAGCCACAGTGCTCTCAGCAGTGGATTATATATGGAAAAATAAAGAGGTGCTAAAGGAATGAAAGTCGGAGTAATGACCATAGGAGACGAAGTCCTTCAGGGTAGAATACTGGATAAAAACAAGGCCAACCTGGGCCAGTTCTTTTTGACAAGGGGGATTGAGGTTTCTCTTTCTATTAACCCACCAGATGAGGCAGAGGCTCTTAAAAGGGCTTTGGTTTATATGCTAGAAGAAGTAGATCTTCTTGTCATAACAGGAGGCTTAGGCCAGACCAAGGATGATATGACATATAGGATTACTAAGGAAGTTTGTCAGGATTACCAGGAAGAGATAATTCCCAACCATAATGGTGCAGCTCATGGTTACCTCTTGAAAAAGGGAGTTAAGTCTCTTATTCTTGTACCAGGACCTCCAAATGAAAATCAGCCCATGTTTGAGGCAATAGATAAGGTCTTAGATAGGCAGGAGCTCTATGAGAAGTTCTATCATCTTATGGGAATAGGCGAGTATGATCTGGAGAAGTCTTTTGAAGGAAACTTTGGGAATGAAGCCCAGCAGCTTCTTACTTATGTTTCAATAGGCTATGTCAGTTTAAGGGTTTTTTCCAAGGACCAGGATCAGTTTATAAGGCTGAGTGAAAAGGTGGAGGCAGTATTTGGCGACTATATTTTTTATGAAGATAAGATGGATATAGAAGAGCAGATACTGGATAAATTAAGAAAAGAAAACCTGAGTATTTGCCTAGCTGAATCGGTCACTGCAGGAGGCCTTATGAAGAGGTTAACCAGCGTATCTGGTGCCAGTGATGTGGTTTATGGGGGTATGGTGGTATATCAAGACCAGGCCAAAACTCAGTTACTTGGGATAAGTCCCGAGCTTCTAGAAACCTATACCAGTGTTTCAAGCCAGGCCTCCCTGGCTCTAGCTAGGTCAAGTAGAATCAAGACCGGAGCCGATATAAGTCTTGGGATTACAGGCTATGCTGAGCACGAAGATGATGAAAAAAGAGGCCTTTGTTATATTCATATAGTTAGCCCCTGGGGGGAAGAAGCTTTCTTTAGAAAGGTCCCCAGTAGGGAAAGAAATAGATCCAGAGAGGCTATGATTAATTTTGCCCTAGCTAGTCTTTGGAAAATGCTTGCAAAAATGCCTGTTATGGACTAGAATGTGTTTATAGAACGAATGTTCGGGAGGAATTATGTCGGAAAAAGATAAGGCTATAGATCATGTCCTTTCCCAGATAGAAAAACAATTTGGTAAGGGTTCAATTATGCGGCTAGGGGATGAACCCTCTAGAAAAGATATTGGGGTTATACCTTCTGGGGCCTTGTCCCTGGATATTGCTCTAGGTATAGGTGGTATTCCTAGAGGTAGGATTATAGAAATCTATGGACCAGAGTCATCTGGTAAAACTACTGTGGCCCTTCATATGATAGCTGAGGCTCAAAAGCTTGGTGGAGTAGCAGCCTTTATTGATGCTGAACATGCCCTAGATCCTGGCTATGCCAAAAATATAGGTGTAGATACCGATGGTCTTATTCTATCCCAGCCAGATACTGGTGAGCAGGCCCTTGAAATTGTAGACGCCCTAGTTAGAAGTAATGCAATTGACATTATAGTTGTTGACTCTGTTGCTGCCCTGGTCCCCAAGGCTGAAATGACAGGGGAGATGGGAGATAGCCACATGGGTCTCCAGGCTAGACTTATGAGCCAGGCACTAAGGAAATTAACAAGTATAGTGGCAAAGAGCAACACCAGCATTATTTTTATCAACCAGCTGAGAATGAAGATTGGTGTAATGTTTGGTAACCCAGAAACTACTACTGGTGGCAATGCCCTTAAGTTCTACTCTTCAGTTAGACTGGATGTTAGAAGAATAGAGACCATTAAAGAGCGAGACGATATGATTGGCAACAGGACCAGGGTTAGGGTGGTTAAAAATAAGGTGGCCCCTCCCTTTAAAACTGCTGAGTTTGATATCATGTATGGAACCGGCATTTCTAGTGAAGGCTGCATCTTAGATGCTGCGGTTGAGGCTGATATAGTTAAGAAGGCTGGCTCCTGGTACTCATACGGTGATGAAAGACTGGGCCAGGGTAGGGAAAACGTGAAAGCCCACCTATTAGAAAATCCAGACTTATTAGATGAACTAGACCAGTTAGTAAGAGAATTTTATCAAATAGCCAAGGAAGATGATAATGAGACGGAATAAACCCGTCTCATTATTTTTATAATCAATACAAGTGTAGGCAATATATGATATAATGTGACAGCTAGATAAATATAGGAGGTGATTATTATTCCTAACATGGAAACATTCCTTATTTACATCGTATTAGCAATACTTGGTATTGTTTTGGGATATCTACTAAGAAAAAATATTGGTGAGAGAAAAACTGGAAATGCTGAAGACAAGGCCAACGAAATTGTACTTGAAGCAAAAAAATCCGCGGAAATTATCAAGAAAGAAGCCCTTTTCGAAGCCAAAGAGGAAATCCACAATTTACGATCTAATCTGGAAAAAGAAACAAGAGAGCGCCGCAGTGAAATTCAACGTATAGAGCGCCGAAATTTACAAAAAGAAGAAAGCTTAGAAGCAAAACAAAAAGAGCAAGAAAAAAGAGACCGTGAGCTTGCAAATCTAGACAAAAAGATGACTGCTCTTAAAAAGCAACTTGAAAATCAAAAGGAAGAGCAAGAAGTAGAGCTCCAGCGCATAGCTTCACTATCAAAGGATGAAGCCAAGACCATTCTCCTTGATGAGGTTGACAAGCAGCTGGATAGGGAGAAGGTACTGCGTATCAGGGCGGCTGAGGAGGAAATTAAAGAAGAATCCAATAAAACCGCCCAGAAGATACTGGCAAATACCCTCCATAGGATCTCTTCTGACTTTGTTTCAGAAAATACTGTCAGTACAGTTACCCTTCCTAATGATGAGATGAAGGGCAGGATAATTGGAAGAGAGGGTCGCAATATCAGGGCTCTTGAAAAGGCAACAGGGGTTGATTTAATTATTGATGATACGCCAGAGGCAGTTATAATTTCTTGCTTTGATCCCGTTCGCCGTGAGATTACACGGATGGCCTTAGAGAAGCTGATTACTGATGGGCGAATCCATCCAACCAGAATCGAAGAGATGGTTAACAAGTCACGAAGCGAAATTGAAGAAAAGATGAGAGAAGAAGGTAAAAATGCCATCTTCGAACTTGAACTAGGTAGGGTCCACCCTGAACTTGTAAAATTAGTGGGTAGGCTTCAGTTTAGAACTAGTTATGGTCAAAACGTCCTGAGCCATAGTATAGAGGTTGCCAAGGTAGCCGGTATGCTGGCCAAGGAATTAGGTGCCAATGTGAGAGTAGCTAAAAGAGCTGGATTATTTCACGATATTGGTAAGGCAATAGATACAGAGGTTGAGGGCACCCATATAGAGCTGGGAATGCAGCTTCTTAAAAAGTATGGAGAATCAGAAGATGTTATCCATGCCATGAGCACCCACCATGGTGATTATGAACCCACCACTGTTGAAGCAGTAATTGTTACAGCAGCCGATGCTATTAGTGCAGCCAGGCCAGGAGCTAGAAGAGAGGCCCTTGATTCTTATATTAAGAGGCTTGAAAACCTAGAGACTATAGCCGGTTCCTATGAGGGAGTCGACCATGCCTTTGCAGTACAGGCTGGTAGGGAAATCAGAATTATGGTTGTTCCTGAACAAATAAGTGATGATGAGATGGTCCTACTCTCAAGAGATGTAGCTAAGCGCATTGAAGATGAGATGGATTATCCAGGTCAAGTCAAGGTACACATGATTAGAGAATCTCGGGCGGTATCCTACGCCAAGTAATTTTCTTGAATAGGGGCTAAGGTAGCCCCTATTTTATTGGGCGATTGTCCTTGAAATCCTTTATACATTAAGCTAAGATAGGAATATAGAAGAAAGTTCAATTGAATTTTATTAGGAAGGTAAACTATGAATAACATTGCTACGGGAATTGAGCAGCTTGCTCGGATGATTGAAACTATTTTTGAGGATAAGCTGGCTGAGAGTTCTTTGAATCGTGGTCAGTATGCCTACTTGCTTTATCTTTACGAAAATGAGGGCACAAATCAATATGATATTTCAAGGGACCTTTATATTGACAAGACCACTGTGGCCAAGGCCCTAAAAAAACTTGAAGAAAGTGGATATATCCTTAGAAAAACTGACCAAAGGGATAAAAGAAGGGTCAATGTTTTCTTGTCTAAAAAAGGCAAACTAGTCTATGAGGAAGTCAAGGAAGCTTCCAATGATATTCAAGCTATCATGTCCACCAATGTTCACCCAGAGCTTTTAGATGAACTGTCTTCTCTACTTGAAATTTTTATACAAGAACTGGATCTTAAGTGGTGTGATATCAAGGGTTATAAGAGAGATACATCCTATTCACTGGCTAGCAAGCAGGACATGGATCTACTTAAGGATAGGAACATCTACCGCTTCAAGGATGAAGAAGAGCTCTTTATTGAGAGATTTGGCCAGTATGTCCTAAACTGGATTCGCTTTGAGCAGGATGATAATCAAAACGTAGTTGCTAGTGAAATTCACTTTCATCAGATATCCGATGTAATCCAACATGGTATGGAATTAATCAGAGAATTTGAGCACTGGTATTTTGGCAACTTTAAAGGCTCTATTACCATTAGGATTACTGAGGGGGATATTGAAAGGCAAAAGCTCCTTCATAAAAACCAGTATCTATTTAGGAACTATGAAAACCATGGAGATGAAACCTACTATTACTATGATAAGAATAGATAGTGATTTCAACTAATGGGGGACTAGAATGCTAGAATTTATTTTAGGTGGAGCAAGAAGCGGAAAGAGTAGCTATGCAGAAGCCAAGGTAGAGGCCTATCCTGGGGCTGTTTATCTTGCAACTGCCAAGGTATATGATGATGAGATGGCTCATAGAGTAAAACTTCATCAGGAAAGAAGAAATAAGCAGTGGCTGACCCTGGAAAAGTATAAGGACTTTAAAGTGGAAGATTTCTCTGATAAGCCAGCTGTACTAATAGATTGTCTAACCATGATGGTAACAGGCCTTTTTTTTGAGGAAGATGTAAGTGATTTTTCCGATGAAAGTTTTATGGAGCTTGAGGAGAGGATCTGGCTTGAGATTGAAAGCCTCCTGGATTTATTAGTTGATAGGGATGTTTTTCTTGTCTCCAATGAAATTGGCCTAGGCTTGGTACCGGAGAAAAGGCTATCCAGGGTTTTTAGAGATATGATGGGAAGGTTCCATCAGAAAATAGCCAAAAGGGCAGATAGGGTAACTCTTGTGGTGGCAGGACTTGCTTTGGAGGTTAAATGATTAAGGCTTTTCTTATTCAGCTTGGGCTCTATACCACTCTTTATAGTAACCAACATATCTGGACTGAGGATGAATATAAAAAAGGTTTGATATTTACCCCCCTAATAGGTCTTATAATAGGGGGCATACTTTATTTAATAAGTCTTTTACTACCAGAATTCCTTGAGGGATTTATTCTACTTTTTGCTTATACAATACTTACTGGTGGCCTACATATGGATGGCTATAGTGATACTTTAGATGGTATCCTAGCCAGAAGAGGTAGGGATAGGGCACTTGAAATTATGCAGGACCCCCTTCTAGGGACCTTTGGTATCCTTGGGCTTATTATACTAAGCCTAGGGTATTATAGTTTTTTTCCTAGCCTTGGCAAGGCCTTGATAGTCCTACCCCTACTGGGCCGCTATGGAGCTCTACTTTCAGTCTATAAGAATAAATATACCAGATTAGATGGTATGGGTCGTTATTTTGTTGAGGGAGTGAAGGGTCAGCTTCTTCTTATCTGGTTACCCATTACTGCTTTTCTGGTTTATTTTTTGCTGGGTCTAGCTGGTCTACTTGGCCTTGGCCTTACTTTGGGCTATAGTTATTATATGGGTAGGTTCTTTCTATCTAGACTTGGTGGAATGACAGGGGATACAGTGGGTTTTATTATTGAATCCTCACAATTAATTTTTGCCTTAACTTTTCTATTGGTGGATATATGGATATAATATTACTTAGACATACTTCAAGTATTGATAATGAGGCAGGTGTATTTTCAAGACCTGACACTGGTCTTAGCAAAAAGGGGCTTATAGAAATGGATAGACTTCTTTTAAAGGACTATTCTGTGGAGGTAATCTACTCCTCACCCTATAAAAGAAGTCTGGTTTTGGCCCAGACTCTTGCACAAAAGCTGGATTTACCCCTTATTGAGGACCCGAGGTTAAGGGAGATAGATTTTGGGCTATTTGAGGGAAGGAGTTTTGCAGAAATTGAAAAAAGCTTTCCTGAGGAAGTTGAAAAATGGTTGGAAGACCCTTTGTCTTTTAGGTACCCCGGTGGTGAGGCTTTTTCTTGTGTGGGAAAAAGGGCTAGGAGCTTCTATAAGGACCTTGATAGATCTAGTCTAATAATAAGCCACCAAGCCCTTATGTTTAGTCTTCTTGCTGAGGTGCTGGGTTATGACTACAAAGAGCTTGCCAAACTGCAAATGGGCTCAGGTGCCCGAATACATTTAAAAGATCAGCCCTGGCGGCTAATTTCATTGGAGAATTTATAATGGATACAAAAAAACTTACTAAAATGGCCTTTCTTATAGCTCTTAGCGTGATTGGCTCCTACATAACTATTTTTATGAGTGTGGCTCTAGACTCTTTACCAGGCTTTTTTGCTGCTCTAGCTTTAGGGGCAGGAGCAGGTGGTATAGTAGGGGCGCTGGGTCACTTTATGACTGCCCTTGTCCATGGCTTCCCCCTTGGACTACCAACCCATTTTCTACTTATGGCTATGATGTATCTAGCCTGTTATTTTTTAGGTTATTTCTATAAGAAATCTCCTCTCTTAGCTCTGGCAGGAAGCCTATTTATCAATTGGATCTTGGCCTTAGTGATGAGTTCACTTTTAACCTACTTTATAGGAGTAATGCCGGGCCCCTTTAGCCTGGTTCCAATTATGCTAGTTCCCTTGCTACTAGGGACTCTTTTTAACCTACTGCCAGCCTACTTTTTATTTATAGTCTTGGATAAAAGATATGAATTATCGTGATTTAAGCTTGATTGACATAGGGGATAAAAAACTTATTTTTGCAACTGACTCTTCTGGCGCAATAGGTATGAAGGAGAATGATCAGGTCAGAATTGACAATTATAGACTGGGAAGGTTTTTAGCCCAGGTTCCTTTTATGGAGATTATGGCAACGGGAGCTGAGCCTTTCTATGTCTTTTTACCAATAGCAAATGAGATGGAGCCCACTGCTGCTGGAATAATTGAAGGGGTTAAATCAATTATGAAGGAGGCAGGTATGGACCTAGGGTCTATAAATGGTTCTACAGAAGAAAACATGGCTACCAGTCAAACTGGAGCTGCTATAACTATAATGGCAGTAGTAGATGGGAACTTTAAACTTCCTAAGGCCAAAAGGGGCCAAGGAGTTTTTTCAATAGGCCTTCCTAAGGTTGGCCAGGAGGTTCTAAATGATAGGGGGGAAATAATGACTCTTTATCATTTAAAGGAGCTTAGGAAAATGGACTTTGTTGGAGATATTCTCCCTGTTGGGAGTAAGGGAATCTACTATGAAGCAGGGGAGATGGCAAGGAGTAATTCCCTGGAACTAGAGCTGATTTTTAAGGAAGACTTAATATATAAATCCGCTGGTCCTGCAACGGTTGCACTTTGTTCGGCTCCAGAAGATAAATTTGAAGAATTAAAAAAACTAGCCCTGCCAGTAAATCTTATAGCAAGACTAGTCTAGGCCCTTAGGGGCTTTTTTTATTTACCTATTTCAAGGGTCCAACCATGCTTGTCTTCCAGGTCTCCAAACTGAATACCAGTAAGGGTGTCGTAGAGCTTTTTAGTTATTGGCCCTACTTCTTCTTCACTATAGAAGACATGTTTTTCTCCCTTATGGCTGATAGCTCCAATGGGAGAGATAACAGCTGCAGTGCCACAGGCTCCAGCTTCAACAAACCTATCAAGCTTATCGATGTAGACATCATCCTCTATGGCTTTTAGTCCTATGTCCTCAGCAATTTGAAGCAGGGAGTATTTGGTAATTGAGCCGAGGATTGAAGGGGACTTAGGAGTAACAAACTCACCCTCTGCAGTAATGCCAAAGAAGTTGGCAGCTCCTACTTCCTCAATCTTGGTGTGGGTTAGGGGATCAAGGTAGATGCAATCAGCATAGCCCTGGTCCTTAGCTTCTTTGTTGGCAAGGAGGCTAGCTGCATAGTTGCCTCCAACCTTGGCCTGGCCTGTACCTTGGGGGGCAGCTCTGTCAAAGTCTGTGGTGATAAAGTTAACTGGGGCTAGGCCACCTTTGAAATATGCTCCTACAGGCATTACAAAGACGCAGAATATATACTCAGGGGCTGGAGCTACACCGACCCTATGGCCAACGCCAATTAGAAAAGGTCTTATGTAAAGAGTTCCACCTGTGCCATAGGGAGGGATGTACTCACTGTTGGCAAGGACTACTTCTTTAACACCCTTTAAGAACAAGTCTACTGGTACCTCTTCCATTAGAATTCTTCTTGCACTGGCCTGGAATCTTTTGGCATTTTCTTCAGGTCTAAATAGGAGGATTCTACCATCCTCTGCTCTATAGGCCTTCATACCTTCGAAACACTGCTGGCCATAGTGGAGGGCAGTTGAAGCAACACTTATACTAATCATGTTATCATCAACCAGTTCCCCTTCACTCCACTTGCCATCCTTATGATGGGCAAGGAAGATTGCATTGGTTCTGCTATAGTCAAAGCCTAAATTATTCCAATCGATATTTTTCATGTATGACTCCTTTCTTTAGGAGATTATAACATCATTTTCATATTAAATGAATAAATAATGAGCTTCTTTTAAGATTTATTTGCTTGTTAAATATTAGCCTTTCCACCTTGACAGTGGGAAGTCTAAACCTTATACTTAAACTACACTAAGTTACTAGGAGATTATAATGAATCTTACCACAAAAGGTCGCTATGGCATGGCGGCTATGTGTGAGCTGGCTGCCAAGGCTGATGAAGAGCCTATGCCAATCTCACAGATTGCTAAAAATTTAGATCTTTCCCAGCGCTATCTGGAGCAGCTTTTTAGGCAGCTCAAGGCCAGTGGCCTAGTGGATTCCACCAGAGGAGCAAAGGGAGGTTATTACCTTACTAGGAAGCCTGAGGATATTACTACGGGTGATATTCTTACAGCCTTAGAAGGTAGAATTGTTTCCGTCGGTTGTCAAGGTAAGGAGTGCTCTGAAGTTTGTGAGGATCCTGATAGCTGTCTTACCAGACCTCTATGGATGAAAATTCAAGAAGATGTTATGGATATTGTTAACTCAACTAGTCTGAAAGATTTAGTAGATAAGGAAAAGGATGATGAATAGAATTTACATGGATAACTCTGCCACTACCTATCTAAAACCCGAGGTTTTAGATGTTTTAATAGATGCACTTAAAAACCACAACTCCAATGCTGCTTCTGCCCATAGCTTTGGTCAGGAGGGTAAAATGGACCTAAGTAGGTCCAGAGAAAAAGTCGCCAGTTTAATTGGGGCTGAGCCAAGGGAGGTATATTTTACTTCTGGTGGAACTGAAGCTGATAACTGGGCTGTTCATATAGCTAAAAAGACCCGCAAGGGCAAGCATATGATTACAACAACCATAGAACACCATGCCATTCTTCATACCATGGAAGAGGCTATAAAGGAAGGTTATGAGGTTACTTTTTTACCTGTTGATGAAAATGGTCTGGTAAGTCCAGAGCAGGTTGAAGAGGCAATTAGAGAGGACACTATACTTATTTCCATCCACTATGGTAATAATGAGATTGGTACTATCCAGCCCATAGAAGAGATTGGAGCAGTGGCCAGAAAACACAAGGTTCTTTTCCATACTGACGCCGTCCAGGCTGTGGGAAATGTTCCTATTGACCTATCCAGTTCAAATATTGACATGATGAGTTTTTCAGCCCACAAAATCTATGGTCCCAAGGGAGTTGGCGCTCTTTTTATTAGAAAAAATGTCAAACCCTATCCTTTTATTCACGGTGGCGCCCAGGAAAAAGGCTATAGAGGAGGAACAGATAACCTACCCTCGATAATTGCCTTTGCCAAGGCCTGTGAGCTTGCAGAAGAAGGAATGGAGGATCATATAAAGAGACTAACTAGCCTAAGGGATAGACTAATAAAAGGACTTTTAGAAAATATCCCCCACAGTAAGTTAAATGGCCATCCCACACAAAGACTTCCTGGTAATGTAAATATTAGTTTTAAGTTTATTGAAGGTGAGAGTATCCTTCTGATGCTAGATATGCAGGGAATTGCTGCTTCCTCTGGTTCTGCATGTACCAGCGGCAGCCTGGACCCTTCCCACGTACTTATGGGAATTGGGCTTAGTCACGAAATAGCCCATGGTTCTTTAAGACTTACCCTTGGAGACACAACAATTGAAGAGGATGTGGATAAAGTTATTGAAAAACTCCCACCTATTATTCAAAGGCTAAGAGAAATGTCTCCACTTTATGAAGAGGAAATGAGGAAATAAAATGGCAATGTATAATGATAAGGTAATGGATCACTTTATGAACCCAAGGAATGTTGGCGAAATCGAAAATCCCGATGGAGTGGGTGAGGTTGGTAACATTCGCTGTGGAGATATAATGAGGATCTCCCTTAGAATAAGTGATGATGAGATAATTGAAGATATTAAATTTAAGACCTTTGG
>LFTD01000088.1:36987-67998 GCA_001512625.1 Clostridiales bacterium DTU036
ATTTTAGGAGTGAGCGGAGGGGTTGATTCAGCCATAGCCGCTCATCTTCTTTTAGAAGAGGGTTATGAAGTAATAGGAGTTTATCTCTATTTGCAAGAACATGCAAAGGAAGGAATCGAGGATGCAAGGAGGGTTTGCTCCCATCTAAGAATTCCCTTTCAGGTTCTAGAAGCACAGGAGCTTTTTAATGAGCTAGTAATAGCTCCTTTTATAGAAAGCTATAAAAATGGGCTTACTCCCAATCCCTGTGTTAATTGTAATGAGACTGTTAAATTTAAACTTCTTATTGATGAAGCTAATAGGCAGGGGGCGGCCTTTGTAGCTACTGGCCACTATAGCAGGATAGAAAAAAATGATAGGTATCTCCTTAGGCAGGGACTTGATTTATCCAAGGACCAGAGCTATATGCTTTATAGGCTTAAGCAGGACCAGTTAAGTAGGCTGCTCTTTCCTCTATCCGATTATAGCAAGGACCAGGTTAGAGAGATTGGAAGAAGGATTGAGCTTCCCATCTTTTCAAAAAAGGACAGCCAGGACATTTGCTTTATTCCCAGCGGTGACCACCTGGACTTTTTAAAGAAAAGGACCAGCCTAAGCCAGGGTCATTTCAAGCTTAAAGAAAAGGACCTGGGGCCTCATAAGGGAATAGAAGCCTATACACTTGGCCAAAGAAGGGGGCTAGGAGTTAGCCATAGCCAGCCTCTTTATGTAAAGAGCATTGATGAGAAGACTGGAGATGTTTATCTGTCCCATGAGGATGAACTTTATAGCAGCCAGGTTTTAGCTGGGGATATTAACTTTATATATAAGGAACTAGCGATTGGTGAAAAGATCAGGCTTAAGGGTAAGGTTAGGTATTCTCAAAGCGCCTTTGATTGTATAGTTGAGAGGACTGATGAAAATGAGATTAAAGCAGACTTTGACCAGCCTCTTAGAGCTCCCACACCTGGTCAGTCCCTAGTTCTCTATAAAGATGATTATATTTATGGCGGTGGAATTATTAAAAAAACTAGCATTAGTAGTTAAATTATGCTATACTGTCCCTGATATTCCGAGAATCAAGAGTTTTATAGAGAGCAGAGCAGGGTGGAAATCTGCAAACTTACGCCAATTCTCATAATAAGGAAGAGACAATTAAATTTTAGGCAACTCAGAGTGATCTTCTAAGGGAGATAAGTAGGGTGGTACCGCGCATTGGCGTCCCTACCTTTGGGTGCCTTATTTTTTTTAGGAGGAAATAATGAAAGCTAAATCCAGTAGTCAAATTAGAAAAGAGTTTTTGGACTTCTTTGAATCCAAGGGCCACACCGTTAAAAACAGCTATAGCTTAATACCAGAAGATGACCCCAGTATACTACTGGTGGGAGCAGGAATGGCCCCTTTGAAGAAGTACTTTACAGGTCAAGCAACCCCTCCAAATGTTCGTATGGCTACCTGCCAAAAATGTGTTAGGGTAGGGGATATAGACGAGGTAGGAAAGACCGCCAGACACTTAACTTTTTTTGAGATGCTGGGTAATTTTTCCTTTGGAGAGTACTTTAAAAAAGAAAGCCTAGCTTGGGGAATGGAGTTTTTAGAAGACTGGATGGAGATTCCAAGGTCCAGGCTTTGGGCTTCGGTTTATGAAGAAGATGATGAGGCCTATGAGATTTGGAAAAATGAAATAAAACTTCCAGAGGAAAGGATAGTTAGACTGGGTAAGGAGCACAACTTCTGGGAGATTGGCCTTGGCCCATCGGGACCCTGTTCTGAAATCTACTATGATAGGGGACCTGAGTATGGCTGTGGAGATCCTGACCATAAGCCAGGCTGTGAGTGCGACCAGTTTATTGAGATTTGGAACCATGTTTTTACTCAGTATGACAAGCAAGAAGATGGTTCTTACAAGCTTTTAGAAAGTAAGAACATTGATACGGGTATGGGGCTTGAGCGGCTAGCCATGGTCCTTCAAGAGAAGAATTCAGTTTATGAGATTGACCTTATGGACCATCTTCTTACTTTAATTGGAGAAATTGTAGGCCTTAAGTACCCTGTTGGTGATATAAGCGATATGAGGATGCGTATAATAGCTGACCATGCTAGGAGTATGACCTTCCTAGTTAGTGATGGAGTGGTTCCTAGTAATGAAGGTAGGGGCTATGTGCTTAGAAAGCTTATAAGAAGGGCCAGTCTTCAACTTTATCTACTAGGTCAAGAAAAAAGGTATCTAAAAGATTTAGCTAAGAAGAGTATAGAAATATATGAAGAAGGTTATCCTGAGCTGAGAGAAAGAAAGGATACCATCCTTCATATGATAGATCTTGAAGAAGAAAAATTCCACCAGACCCTTAGAAGGGGTATGAATTATCTTGATGAAATAAGCCTGGATATGCAAAGGAAGGGCCAAACTATTCTAGATGGAGAGCGAGCCTTTAGGCTCTATGACACCTATGGATTTCCACTTAGCCTAACAGAAGAAATTTTGGAGGAAGCAGGCTTTGGAGTTGACCTGGAAGGTTTTGATAAATACATGCAAAAGCAAAGGGAGACATCAAGGGCCCTGGTTGACAAGGAAGGCCTAGGCTGGAAGGGAGACCTTCAAAAGTATCTAAAGGAACTTGAACCTACTACATTTTTGGGCTATGACCAGCTGGAGGTCAGCGCCAAGGTCCTTGAAATCATTGTAGATAATGAGCTTAGAGATACCCTGCATGCTGGTGAAAAGGGCCAGGTTATCTTTGATAGAACTCCCTTTTATGCCACAGGCGGTGGCCAGGTAGGGGACTGGGGCTATATTGAAAGTGAGCATAATCTTCTTAATGTCAGCCTTGTTGAGCAGACTGAAAAACTCTATTTCCACCAGGTTAGCGCCCTTAGAGGGGAGCTTAGAAAGGGTGATATAGTAAGTCTTGTAGTGGACAAGGACCAGCGCATGTCAACAGCCAGAAACCACTCAGCAACCCATCTTCTCCACCAGGCCCTTATAAATGTCCTAGGGGAAGGAGTTCAGCAGGCAGGCTCACTAGTGGATGAAAACAGGCTTCGCTTTGATTTTAATTACTTTGAACCTATGACTGCTAAGCAGTTAAGAGAGGTTGAGGCCCAGGTCAATGAAAATATCCTAAGTGACCACCAGGTCAGGGAGAGTCACTCAGAACTTGAAGAAGCAAAAAGGAAAGGAGCCAAGGCTCTATTTAGTGAAAAGTATGATGATGAGGTTAGGGTTATATCAATGGGGACTTCTGTTGAGCTTTGCGGAGGAACCCATGTTGAGCACTCTTCGCAAATTGGGCTTTTCATTTTACTATCAGAAAGGGGAATCGCCTCTGGGGTTAGAAGGATAGAGGCTATTACTGGCCAAAAAGCCCTGGATTATGTAGCTAGTCAAAATGAAGTCCTAGAAGAGGCTGCAGGCCTAGTTAAAGGCCGATGGGAAGAACTGCCTCAAAAGCTGGCTCAGCTCCAGGAAGAAAAGAAAGAGCTTGAGCAAACCGTTAGAAAATTGAAAGATAGGGCAGGTAGTGATATAATAAAGGACATGGTATCTGAAAGAAAAAGCCTGGATGATATTTATGTATATGTTAAAAAGTTTGAAGATCAAAACATTGATGGCTTAAAACTTTTAGCAGATCAGCTTCAGGCTCAAGATCCCCAGGGTCTAGTCTTCCTAGCTTCAAGTCTTGATAATAAGATTACTATGGTTGCAGCCGCAGGTGATAAATCAAGAGATATGGGGTATAAAGCAGGTAGACTGGTATCAAAGATAGCTAAAGAGCTAGGCGGTGGTGGAGGTGGTAGAGACCACTTTGCCACAGCCGGTGCCAGAGATCTTGAAAAACTTGACGGGGTACTAGAGAATATTTTAGATATTCTTGAGGAAAGCAGGAACTAGGAGGTAGAATGAATAATCATACTCAGAGATTTAACAATCAGGATTTGAAGAGTCAGGCAACTAGAGAAGTTTTGAACAAGGTTTATAAAGCCCTGGTTGACAAGGGGTATAACCCTATTAATCAATTAGTTGGTTATTTAATTTCTGGAGATCCGACCTATATAACCAGCCATAATGATGCCAGAATTATCATTAAGCAAGTAGATAGAGATGAGGTTCTGGAGGTGCTTTTAAAGAACTTCTTGGAAGATAATGAATAATGTATCAAAGCTTTGTTTTGGCACTCTAACACTCAGTCCCTTGCAGCAGAACTTTTCTCCTGCAAGGGCTGCTGATTTAATGGAGTATGCCTTCCATCAAGGTGTAAACTTTTTTGACACTGCAGAAATTTATGAGTCCTATCCACTTTTTAGGGAATTTTTAAAAAGGGATCTACCTAGGGAAGAGGTTTTTATCTCTTCCAAATGTTATGCTTATGATAGAAAAACTGCCAAGGAGTCCCTGGACCTAGCTCTAGAGTCTATGGATACTCCTTATATTGATCTTTTCATGCTCCATGAACAGGAAAGCCAGCATACACTTAGAGGCCATGCTGAGGCCTTAGACTACTTTGCTGAGATGAAAAGCAAGGGTAGGATAGGCCATATTGGCATGAGTAGCCATTTTGTGGCAGGAGTTAGAGCTGGTGCAGTCCATCCCCTCATAGAAGTTATTCATCCCATAATTAACAAGGCAGGACTGGGTATAGTAGACGGAACTAGGCAGGATATGGAAGAAGCGATAAAATTTGCCAAATCTAAGGGTAAGTTTATCTTTGCCATGAAAGCACTGGGTGGGGGCCACCTTCTAAAGAGTTATGGTGAAGCCCTTGAGTATGTGCTAGGACTTCCCTATATCGATAGCCTAGCAATAGGCATGCAATCAGAAGAAGAGATAGCTGCCAATGTCCTTTCTGTAATGAAAAATCAAATAGCTACTAGGGCTGTGGATAGGTCAAGAAAGCTTATAATTGATTCTTACTGCATAGGCTGCGGCAATTGTGTTGCCCGCTGCCAGCAGGGAGCGCTGAGCCTTGTAAAGGGGAAGGCGGTTGTTGATACTTCCCGCTGCGTCCTATGTAGCTACTGTGTTCAAAGCTGTGAAGATTTTTACATCAAGGTGGTTTAATGACTATAATAGCCTTAGATTATGGTGACAGAAGAATAGGTCTTGCAATAAATACAGAGGGCGACTTTGTCTTTGCCAGGCCTTATATACCAAGGAAGTCTAATAGTCAGGCCATAGACTGTATTATTGATTTTCTTAGGAGGGAAGATGTAGACCTTATTGTATTAGGCGCTCCCTACAACATGGATGATAGTCAGGGAGAAGCCATGGATAAGGTTCTGGCCTTTAAAAAGGCCCTTGAAAAAAAGATAAGATATACAAATAGGCTTGTAAAAAGGCCTGAAGTAGACCTGTGGGATGAAAGAAACACTACTACAAGAGCAGAGGAAATTCTTATTCAGCAGGATGTATCAAGGAGCAGGAGAAAAGAAATCATCGACTCTCTTGCAGCCAGCCTTCTATTAGAAGATTATTTAAAAGAAAAAGGAGCCTAATATGAGCCAAGATATCCATGGAGATATGGAACACGACTGTGAACATGATCATGTTCATGAAATTGACGAGATTGAATTAATTGATGAGGAGGGCAATGTCCTAGTATTCCAACTAGAAGAATGGTTTGAATACAATGACAAAATCTATGCTGTCCTAATTGATGAAGATGGAGAAGGCCTGTTATTTGAAAGCGTTGAGGAGGAAGATGGTTATAGCTTTATAACCCCCACCGATGAAGAGTTTGAAGAGGTTAGGGCCTACTACGAAGAATTAGAATAAGATGAGAAATTCACCAGTACTTGAAAAAATAAAGCAAGAAGGCTACAAGTTGACCGACCCTAGACGGCGCCTGGCAGAGGTTTTAGAAGCCACTGAAAGACACTGTACCATAGAGGAAATCTATGACCTGGTCAATAGTCAAGGCTTTTTAATTAGTCAGGCTACGGTTTATCGTAATGTCAGACTTTTTGAAGAGCTTAATTTACTTGTTAAAATTGATCTAGGTGATGGCCTTGACAGGTATGAGTTAAAGACAACTGAAGACAACCACCACCATCACCACCATATGATCTGTAACTACTGTAAATCCGTTAAAGAAGTACATGGTGACTTTCTAGATAAATTGGAGGCAGAACTGGAGGATAAGTATGATTTTAAGATCCAGGACCACAATTTGATTTTTTATGGTATCTGCTCCGAATGCAAAAAAAGAATGGAGAAAAATGAGTAAGCAAAAAGGAAAAAGTAAAAGACCTGCTAAACACACTCTGAGGGTTATACCTCTAGGGGGCCTAAAAGAAATAGGCAAAAACATGACGGTTTTTGAGTATGGCAATGATATTGTTATTGTTGATGCCGGCATTATGTTCCCTGAGGAAGACCTTCTAGGAGTTGATGTTGTAATACCAGATCTTAGCTATATAGAGAATAATGCAAAAAAAATAAGGGGAATTATCTTTACCCATGGCCACGAGGACCATATTGGTGCTGTGCCTTATCTAATGGATAAGATTTCAGCCCCCCTTTATGTAACCCCCTTTACAAAGGGGCTACTAAATCACAAATTAAAAGAGGCTGGCAAGACCAAGGTTAATTTTCAAGAGAAAAAGGCAGGGGATGTCTTTGAGATTGGCCCCTTTACAATAGAGATGATTCACGTTAATCACTCGATTCCAGATGCGGTTGCCCTCTTTATTAAGACGCCTTCAGCCAAGGTACTAATGACTGGAGACTTTAAAGTGGACTTCACCCCAGTAGGCTGTCCAGCTATTGATCTGGCCAGGTTTGGAGCCTTAGGTAATGAGGGAATTGACCTTCTACTAAGTGACTCTACCAACGTGGAAAGAGATGGCTATACAATGAGTGAGGCCACAGTTGGGTCTACCTTTGATAAGCTTTTTAGAGAGTCTCAGTCCAGGATATTTGTAGCCAGCTTTGCCTCAAATGTCCAAAGAATTCAGCAGGTGGTCAATGCAGCCAGGTTAAACCAGCGCATGGTGGCTTTTACTGGTAGAAGTATGAATACTATTACTAAGATTGCCATGGAACTGGGCTATTTAAATATTCCTAAAGAGGACATAATTGATATTGCTGATATCAATAAGTATCCTGATAATGAAGTCACTATAATGACTACAGGTAGCCAGGGAGAGCCTATGGCAGCCCTAACCAGGATGGCTGATAATACTCACGCTCAGCTTCAGCTAAAAGAGGGGGATATGGTAATCTTGTCCTCTTCTCCAATCCCTGGAAATGAGAAGAGTGTGAGTAATGTAATTAATCGCCTCTTTGAAATGGGAGTCAAGGTAATCTATCAAGAACTATATGATGTTCACGTATCGGGCCACGCCCGCAGGGAGGAGCTCAAGCTCATGCTGGCTCTAACCAAGCCTAAGTACTTTATGCCAGTCCATGGTGAGTATTCTATGCTAAAACACCACTCGGACCTGGCAGTAGATATGGGAATGAGCCCAGATAATGTTATCCTTTCTGAAAATGGTGATGTTATAGAGCTTAGAGATGGACAAATAAAACTTGGCCAGAAGGTCCAGGCGGGAAGAATCCTTATTGATGGAGCAATAGTCGGGGACGTTGGAACTGCAGTTCTTAGAGATAGAAAGCAGCTTTCTGAGGATGGCCTGCTGATGGTCCTCCTGACCCTTGATTCTGATAATGGAAAACTAATAAGAGAACCAGATATAATTTCCCGTGGATTTATCTATATGAAGGAATCCACAGGACTTATAGATGAGGCCAAGGCCATGATTACAAAGGAGCTAAACTCCATGCCTAGAGCCACAAGAAGCGACTGGTCACAAATTAAGAACACAACAAGAAAGGATCTGAGCCGTTTCTTCTTTAATAAGACAAAGAGACGACCAATGATTCTAGTATTCATTTTGGAGGTTTAAATGAATCCCTACGACAAGGCAAGAGAGCTTAAAACAGCAATTGAGCTCAGCCAAGATTACAAGAAGTTTAATGAAGCTAAGGAAAAATTAGAAGAAGACAAGGCTGCCAGTGAAATGGTGGAAGACTTTAGAGAAAAACAGTTTGATCTTCAAAGGCGTCAGATGCTGGGTGAAGAATTAGGGCAGGAGGAAATGGACAAGGTTCAGGAGCTCTACTCAATACTCAGTATGAACAAAATTGCAGCTGAATATTTGGCAGCAGAATTTTCCTATGCAAGGCTGATGCAGGATATATCAGAGATTTTAGCTGAACTAATGGAGTAGTTATGAAAAAGACGATTCTTCTTATCTTGATTTTACTACTATTAGGGGGCTGTGCCAGCGTAAAAGAGTCTCTCTATGATCCAGTAGATCCAGATGACCCTACAATCATTCTAATTGAAGTAGAGGATGGAATGACTCCCAATGAGATTGCCGGGCTCTTAGATGAAAAGAGTCTTATTTCAACCTCCCTGGCCTTTACAAACTATCTTAAGGAAAATGGACTTGATGGTAGTATCCAGCCTGGGACCTACGAGCTAAGTCCATCTATGAGCCTTGCTGAGATTGTAAATGCCATGGTGCTTAGCAGTGACTTTGGAACGATTACAATAACAATTCCTGAAGGTTATGAGGTCAGAAACATTGTGGATCTTCTTGAAGCTGAGGGGCTTATAGATAGAGAAAGGTTTTTGGATGTCCTAGAAAATGGTCAGTTTGACTATGACTTTCTTGAGGGAATAGATAGGTCCCATCATCTTGAAGGATTTCTTTTTCCTGACACCTATGAATTTTATCTAGATGCCAGTGAAGAAGAGATAATTGACAAGCTACTGGCTAATTTTGAGTATAGATTTAAAGATGAGTTCTACACTAGAATGAAGGAACTTGATATGGATTTAAATCGGCTGATTACCTTAGCTTCAATTGTCGAAAGAGAAGCTGCAGATTCCGAAGAAAGGGCTATTATCTCCAGCGTCTTCCACAACAGAATTGAGGATGGTATGATGCTAGAAAGCTGTGCAACTGTTCAGTACATTTTGAAGGAGAGAAAGCCTATTCTTTCCTATGATGATATGGCCATTGAATCTGCTTATAACACCTATATCAATGAAGGACTTCCTCCAGCGCCCATTGCAAATCCAGGACTAGCCAGTATAGAGGCTGCCCTCTATCCAGC
Organism: Clostridiales bacterium DTU036; assembly: GCA_001512625.1. GTDB lineage: Bacteria > Bacillota > Clostridia > Peptostreptococcales > Acidaminobacteraceae > DTU036. Next base: position 46,091 of record LFTD01000088.1, read on the forward strand.
TGATACTGATTATTTCTTTTTTGTACTCAAAAGTGATGAGGCAACAACCCATTATTTTGCCCATACCTTTGAGGAGCATGAAGAGAACATCCGCATTTCTGAAGAAGGTGTAAATGAATAGTCGTAAAAACTTTCTTGAATACTATCAAAGGAATCTAGTTTTCAAAGATGAAGCCCTAAGAGAGGCTTCCCAGGCAACCGGCGTAAGCGTTATTAGCAATGAGATAGGGGAGTTTATCTCCTTCTATTTAAACAATAAGGATATTTATGAGGTTGTGGAGATAGGTAGTGGATATGGTTATTCCACTAAATTTCTCCACATTCTTTTGCCTGAGGCTAGAATTCACAGTGTAGAGAGATATTTTCCCAGGTATGAAAGGGCAAGAGAATATTTAGTTAGCGAAAGGGTTGAGTTTTTTAACATGTCAGGAGAAGACTATCTGGCGAAGAGAAAAGAAAAAATCGACCTGCTTTTTCTGGATGGCTCTAAGCCCCATTATGTACATTTTTTAGAGGCTGCGCTACCCCTAATGGATAGGGGAGCCATCCTCCTAGCAGATAACATTTTTGGCAGGGGACTTAGCTACGAAGAGGAAGTAGATAAAAGACACAGAACCATGCAAAGAAGGATTAGGGAGTTTTTGGACCTGGCCTTTGAAGAATTTCATGCCAGCCTTTTACCTATAGATGATGGACTATTTATTGGAGAAAAACTATGAGAAAGATTGAATTGTTGGCCCCTGCTGGAGACCTGGAAAAACTTAGGTTTGCCATCCACTACGGAGCCGATGCAGTTTATATGGCAGGAGAAGTTTTTGGCCTAAGAAGTCAGACTAAGAACTTTAGCCTTGATGATATGAAGTTGGCCATTGAAGAAGTTCATGCCAAAAATAAAAGGATATATCTTGTTTTAAATATTATTCCCCACAACGAGGACCTGGTTCTTCTTAGAAGCTACCTTGAGGAGATTAAAGACCTGGCCTTTGACGCCTACATTATATCTGACCCTGGCACTATAATGCTAGCCAGGGAGATACTAGGGGATATTGAGATCCACCTTTCTACCCAGGCTAATACCACCAATGTAGCTGCTGCCAGATTCTGGCATAGCCAGGGGGTTAAAAGAATTATTCTAGCAAGAGAGCTAAGTCTTATAGAGATTAAAGAAATAGTAGATGGAACTAGGGACCTGGACCTAGAGTATGAAGTTTTTATCCATGGTGCTATGTGCATTTCTTACAGCGGCAGATGTCTTATTTCCAATTTTCTTACTGGAAGAGATGCCAACAAGGGGGACTGCGCCCAGTCCTGTCGCTGGAGCTACCACCTGATGGAGGAAAAAAGACCAGGTGAATACCTGCCAGTATTCGAGGATGAAAAGGGTACCTATCTTTATAATAGCAAGGACCTTTGTACCATTGATATCCTAAAAGAGATAATTGATACTGGGGTTGTCAGCCTAAAAATTGAAGGTAGAAATAAGTCAATCTACTATGTTTCATCAATAGTCAGAGCCTATAGAGAAGGTATTGATAGTATACTTGCTTCTAAAGAACTAAAGAGCGATGAGCTTTTTGAAGAGATAGCCAGGGTTTCCCATAGAGACTTTACTCAGGGCTTCTTTTTAAGAAAGCCCACTGAAGAAGACCAGCTCTATGAGGCCAGAAGCTATAATAGGGTTGCGGATTTTCTTGGACTTGTCCTTGATTATGATAGGGAGAAAAAACTAATTAAACTTGAGCAGAGAAATAAGTTTAGTATTGGAGATAATGTAGAGATAGTTGGACCTGGTTTTTCTAGTTTTAAGCTTGAAATTAAGGAGCTTTATAATGAGAAGATGGAGCCTATAGAAGAGGCCCCCCATCCCCAGCAGCTGGTTTATATTCCATGTGATATTGAGGTTACCCCCATGAATTTAATGCGCCGTACCTAATATCCATAGTCTTATTGAGTTTGAGCTTGTTACTGTGGTAAACTACAAGTAGTTTAGACTAAGGAGGAAGATTTGAATACTTTAGACAGGATTAGAGAAGAATTAAAGGAGATGGGCCTAGAGGGTGGATTCTTTTATAAACCCGAAAACCGGTTTTATGTTTCTGGTTTTACAGGCAGTGCGGGCTATGCCCTTGTTACTATGGACAAAGCCTACCTAATTACAGACTTTAGATATTTTTCCCAGGTAGGGGAGCAGTGCCCGGATTTTGAGCTTAAGGAAATTTCCACTCAAATATCCTTTGGACAGGTGCTAAGTGAACTTGGTCTAAAAAAAGTGGGTTTTGAAGATGACTTTATGACCATAGAGGATATGGAAGTACTTAAGTCTAAGTTTTCAGGGGAGCTTGTACCCATGAAACGATTTATTGAAGAAATCCGCCAGATAAAAAGGGAAGATGAGATCGAGCTTGTTAGAAAGGCTCAAAATATAGCTGATGATACCTTTAGCTATATGCTGGATTTCATTAAGCCCGGAATGACAGAAAGAGAAGTACATCTGGAACTTGTAAATCAGATGACAAGAAGAGGGGCTGATGGAGAATCCTTTACAGCTATTGTTGCCTCTGGTGAGAGGGGAGCCCTTCCCCATGGAAGAGCCTCAGATAAGGTTATAGAAAAGGGCGATTTTCTAACTCTTGACTTTGGCTGTATTTACAAGGGCTACTGTTCTGATATGACAAGAACTATTTCAGTTGGCAAGGCAAGTGATGAGCTAAAAGAAATTTATGAGATAGTCCTTAGGGCGCAGAAGGCTGCCCTTGAAGCAATTAAACCTGGTGCTGTCTGCTCTGATATAGATGGAGTTGCCAGGGGTATAATTAGTGAAGCCGGCTATGGAGACAACTTTGGACATGGCCTTGGCCACTCAATTGGGCTTGAGGTTCATGAGAATCCTCGCTTTAATCAAGTTGATAACTCTATTTTGAAGCCAGGTATGATTATGACCGATGAGCCGGGTATATATATACCAGGACTTGGCGGAGTAAGAATCGAGGACCTTGTACTGGTCACTGAAGATGGTTACGAGGTTTTATCAAAATCTGACAAAGAACTTATTGAATTAGAATTTTAAGGAGGTCCTATGATATCAGCTGGTGATTTTAGAAAGGGTGTAACCTTTGAGATTGATGGCCAACCCTATGTTGTTGTTGACTTTCAACATGTTAAGCCAGGCAAAGGCGCTGCCTTTGTAAGAACTACCTACAGAAATATCATTACTGGTGCAACCAGAGAAGAGGCCTTCAACCCCTCAGACCGATTTAATAAGGCCAGGATTGAGCGTAGGAGTATGCAGTATCTCTATAATGATGGTAGCAACTATGTCTTTATGGATAACGAAAATTATGAGCAGCTTGAACTTACTGAAGAGCAGGTAACAGACGTTATCAAGTATGTAAGAGAAAATGATTCAGTGGATGTGCGCTTTTACCATGGCAAGGTCATTGATGTTGAAGCCGCCAACTTTGTTGAACTTGAAGTTGTCGAGGCTGAGCCAGGAGTTAAGGGAGATAGCGCTTCCAATATAACCAAGAAGGCAGTTCTGGAAACAGGTGCCCAGGTCAATGTTCCATTATTTGTAAATGTTGGTGATACCATCAGAGTCGACACTAGAACAGGGGAATACCTGTCTAGGATTTAATGAGGAGGAGAAATGAGCTATATTCGTGAAAAACTAAATTTCCTACAGGGCTTTGCTGAGGCTTTAGAGCTAGATGAGAGCAAAAAGGAAAACAAATTGATTCTTGGTGTGATAGACCTCTTAGATGAGATGACCTATCTACTGGATGAGCTGGACGAAGAAATAGCCGAGCTGGATGAAGTTATTGAAGCCATCGATGAAGACCTAACTGATCTTGAACTAGACTTCTATGAGCTAGATGATGATCTTTACTTTGATGATGAAGATGATGACTTGTTCTTCTCCGATTTCGACGACGAGGACTTTGAGTTTTTCGAAGAAGAAGAAGAATAGAAACCAGATAGGCCTTTTCCGCTATAGGTGGAAGAGGTCTGTTTTTTTTGGTATAATTTTAGTGGAGGAAATTATGGAAAAAGTATTAGTAACAAAATATGGAAACTTGAGTATCAGCCAGGATGCCATTAGTGACCTAGTAAGACTTGCAGTAAAAGAGGTTAAAGGTGTGGCCCTTATTCAGGACAACCCTTCCCAGGTCCTCAACTTTCTAAAAAAGGATAGCCAGGAGATGGTAAGCTTTGATAGCGATTCAGATGCCCTTAACCTTACCCTTAATGTCACAGTTCTTAATGGCTTTAATATTGGAGAACTTGCCGTGAAAATTCAAGAAAAGGTTAAATCAGCTTTAGAGACTATGCTTGAAATTAAGGTAAAGGATGTAAACATAAAAATTGTAGGAATCAAGCATGACTAGACGGGCAACCAGGCGCAGGCTGATGCAGTGGATATATTCCTGCGAAATTCAAAATAATCTTGATGAAGTTTTTTCTGCCTATGCCTTTGAGACAATAAAGGAGGAAAGAGAGCTCCATTATGCCCATGATCTTTTAGAAAAACTCTCTGAAAACCTTGAGCTAGTTGATGGCTTACTTGATGAGCTTAGCCTTCACTGGCCTGTTGCTAGAATGAATAAGGTGGATCTGGCCCTATTAAGGTTAGCTACAGTGGAGATTTTATATTTAGAAGACATCCCCCATGAGGTTTCTATTAATGAGGCTATGGAACTATCAAAGACCTATTCAAGTCCAGATTCCTACTCCTTTATTAACGGTATACTTGGCAGTGTGGTAAGTCATGGAAAGGCTTAGTGTTACCCAGTTAAACCTTTTAATAGCTAGACACTTTGAAGCCAGTCCCAGGTTTTCAAATATTGAGGTTGAAGCCGAGGTGGGTAGACTGACCCGTCATGGAAGCGGCCATTATTACTTTACTATTAAAGATAATAATTCGTCTATCGATTGTGTTATGTATAGGTCCAGTGTTGCAAAAAGCCCCCATGATTTTGAGCAGGGGGATAGTTTACTATTAAAGGGTAGGATTTCCTACTATGAAAAGACTGGAAGAACCCAGTTTATAGTAAGCTCGGTCGAGCCCCTGGGAGAAGGAGCCCTTTTAAAGGCTTTTTTAGAATTAAGAGATAAATTTGAAAAAATGGGACTTTTGGACCCAGGCCTAAAAAAACCAATTCCCAGGTTACCTGGAAGGATTGCTTTACTGACCTCTCCAACTGGAGCTGCCTACAAGGATTTTTTAAAAATTTTCACTGAAAGAAACCCCTTTTGCCAGGTGGATTTATATCCGGTATTGGTTCAAGGACAGGGCGCAGCTTCCTCAATCATAGAGGCTCTTAAAAAGGCTGATGCAGACCTTTTAGTTTTAACTAGAGGAGGAGGCAGCTACGAGGATCTGGCTGTTTTTAATGATGAGGAGCTTTGCTTAACTCTGGCCCAGCTTGAAATACCAAGTATCTGTGCTATAGGCCATGAGATTGATTTTACCCTGGCTGAACTTGTGGCAGATTTAAGGGCTGCTACTCCCTCCCAGGCAGCAGAGTTAGCCAGTGATGATTTAATTAGTTTAATAAATAATCTTATGTCAAGACTAAAAATCAAGGGTAAAAATAGGCTTCTTGATATAGATAAGAGAATAATCTCTCTTGATGCATCAATGGATAGAATGGAAATGAGGCTAAAGCAGAGGTATGTAAACGAGCAGCGTCAAGTGGAGGATCTTTTTATATCTGCTGAAAATAGGATGAAAAACAAGCTAAAAGAAGAATTAAATCTTCTTGACCAGCTCTATACTAGGATTGCCTCCTACAACCCGGAAGAAATTTTAAAGCGTGGTTATGTGGCCTTAAGTCAGGATGGCTGGGTGAAAAGAAAAGACCAGCTAAAAGAAGGTCAGGCTGAGATTCATTTTTATGATGGCATAAGAAAGGTGAGGATTGATGAAGGATTATAGAGAAAAGATTGAAAGACTTGAAAAAATAGAAGGGGAGCTAGAGGAAACGCTAGAACTTGATAAGTCCCTGGAATTATACAAGGAGGCCCTTGACCTTTATAAAGAGCTCCAGGCCTACTATAAACGAATAGAGGAAGACTTTAATGCCCTACAAGAATAAGATTGAAAAAGCCCTGGAAAAGATTATCTTTAGTAACGCAAAGACCAGACTCCAGGAGGCCATGGCCTATTCCACCCTCGGAGGGGGAAAAAGAGTCAGAGGCCAATTATATTTAATTCATTTAGCAAATTTTGCAAGTGTTAATGAGGCTGATTATGACTATAGTGCACTTATAGAAATGATACATGCCTATTCCCTAATTCATGATGATCTACCCGCCATGGACAATGATAGTCTAAGGAGGGGCAAGCCCACAAATCACCTGGTTTATGGTGAGGATCTAGCTATTCTTGCTGGTGATGGGCTTTTAAACCTGACCTACCACTGGCTTTTTAAGATGGCAAAGGAAGACCAGGTGTTTATAACTATGGGAGAGAAACTAGCTGAGGCTGCCGGTGATGGCGGTATGGTTTATGGCCAGCTGTTAGACCTTAGTTATGAAGGTAAAAGAATGGATGACCAGCTTCTATTAGAGATGCTTAAAAATAAAACCGGTAAACTGATTTCCCACCCCATAGAGGCAGCAGCCATTAGGGCTGGCCTAGCCGAGGAGGAGGTTGAGATCTGGAAAAACCTAGGACTTAAGCTAGGCCTTGCCTTCCAGATTAAGGATGACCTTCTTGATGTTGATTCTAGTGCCCAGGTTCTGGGTAAGACACCGGGCAAGGATGAAATTAGTGAGAAAAATTCCTATGTTCAGGTCTATGGATATGATAAAGCTAGCCAGGACTACGAGAATTTAAAGAAAACTATCCTGGAGGATCTAGCTAGGCTCAGCCAGGATTTTGAGCTCTACGAATACTATAAAGGCCTATTGGAAAGGAAGTACTGATGCTTTCTAAGATTAATAGCCCACAGGACATAAAGGACCTATCTTTAGTTGAACTTGAAGTTTTAGCCAGTCAGATAAGAAGATATTTAATTGAGACCCTAGAAAAAACAGGGGGGCATTTGTCCTCCAATTTAGGTACAGTGGAGCTGACCCTGGCCATTCATAAGGTTTTTGATGCTCCAAATGATAGGATTGTTTGGGATGTGGGCCACCAAACCTATACCCACAAGATTCTTACCGGTAGAAGAGACCAGCTTGATAGTATTAGGCAGTTTGGAGGTATTTCAGGCTTTCTCAAGTGCCATGAAAGTGATTATGACTGCTTTGGCGCAGGCCATGCTACTACCTCTCTTTCAGCCCTATTAGGCTTTATAATTGCTGATAAGGCCCAGGGTAGGGATAACTATCATGTAGCTGTAATAGGCGATGGAGCCCTTAGCGGTGGCATGGCCTTTGAGGCTATGAATACCATGGGGGCTAGGAACCAAAGGGCCATGATTATCCTAAATGACAATGAGATGAGTATTGGCCATAATGTTGGCTATCTGGCTAAGAAACTTGACCACGTTAGGAATAGCCCGGGCTATGTTGCTGCAAAGAATAAGTATGGACCAAATATGAGTCAGCAAGTGAAAAAGACGCTGTCTTCTTTTAAGAAGTATTTGAGGCGCATGGTTATGCCCTCAACCCTTTTTGAAGAACTGGGACTAAGATACTATGGACCAGTAGATGGCCATAACTTAGAAGAGCTTATAGCAGCTATGGAGATTATAAAGGATTATCATGGCCCAACCGTCCTTCATGTCCTGACCAAAAAAGGTAAGGGCTATGGTTTTGCTGAAAAGAACCCAATTCTTTACCATGGTGTTGGTCCCTTTGATGCCAGTAAGGAGATTGTAGAAGGAAAAAAAGAGGACTTTTCTGCAGTCTTTGGTAATAAGCTAGTGGAGATGGCAAAAAAAGATTCTAGAGTCTTTGCTATAACTGCGGCCATGACCCAGGGCACAGGCCTTGAGAAATTCTCAAGAACTTTCCCTAATAGACTTATTGATGTTGGTATAGCCGAGGAAACTGCTGTAACCATGGCAGCTTCTATGGCGCTTGGTGGGCTAAAACCCTATCTTGCAATTTACTCTACTTTTTTACAAAGAGGCTTTGATCAGCTAATCCACGACATGGCCCTCCACCAGGCACCGATGGTCCTTTGTATTGACAGGAGTGGGATAGTAGGCGCCGATGGAGAGACCCATCAGGGGATTTACGATACTTCATTTTTAAGTATTGTTCCTGGAATTAACCTCTGGGCTCCAATGGACAAGGTGGAACTTGAAGCCATGCTGGAGGAAAGCCTTTCCTTTGATAAACCCCTAGCAATTAAGTATCCCAGGGGCAACTGTCCCTTGCTTACTAAGGAGCTTGGAAATATCAGGGAGAATCTGCTTTACTCCAAGGGAGCTAGGACCTTGGTTGTATCCTATGGCACCATGATGGAAGAACTCTTAGGTCTTTATGAAGAGGAGGAGTTTGACCTTTATAATCATAGAATCATCCTTCCCCTGGATCTAAAGAAGCTAGGAGAAGTCTTTTCAGCCTATGAGAGAGTAATAGTTATTGAAGATAATATTTATACAGGAAGTCTAGCTGAAAAGCTAGCTGGCCATTTTGATATAGTTCCTTTGACCCTAGATGATGGATTTTTGGAGCAGGGTAGTAGGGAAGAGCTAAGAAAATCTCAGGGCCTTGATAGGGAGGCACTGAGAAGATTTATTAAGGAAGGTTAGATGCTAAAGGAACTCAGTCTTAGAAACTACTTATTACTGGAGGACCTCCATTTGGAGTTTCCTCCTGGTTTTAGTGTAATAACAGGTGAGACTGGTTCTGGCAAGAGTGTCCTACTTGAAGGCCTTAGAATAGTCCTTGGACAAGCTGTGTCTAAGGAGGAACTAAGAGACCCTAATAAGAAGGCTTATTTTGAGCTTATATATGAAGACGAGGAGGAAATCCTAGCCCTTAGTAGGGAGATTTTTCCTTCGGGGAGAACAGTCTCTAGGATAAATGGTGAGCTAGTTAACCTTAGTAGGGTCAGGGAGGTCTTTGGTCCGAAAATTGATTTTTATGGCCAGAGGGATGATTCCTTGCTCCTGCATAGAACCAATCAGCAGAGGCTGATTTTTGAGTACTCAAAGGAAAAAAGCCTACCTCTTCTTGAAGTTATTAAAAGCCAAAAGGAGATTGATGAGGGGCTTCTAAAACAGCTTAGTGAGCTAAGGGACCTATCCTCCCTAGAAAGGGAGGCATTGGAGGCTCAGTTTAGAGAGCTTGAAAACTTAAGTTTAGACCTTGAAGAGGATGGAAGACTTGAGGAGAGTTTTGATGAAATCATCCATAGTAAGGATATTCTTGAAAACCTAGAGAGGTCTAAATTAATCTTGGATGATGAGTCAATTTCAAGTCTCTATAAGGTTTCGGACTTGATAAAGTCCACCCTACATTTTTCTAAACAAGAGGAGTTAAGTAAAAGACTTGATAGCCTCTCCTATGAGCTCCTTGATATTAGAGAGGAGCTGGTCGATAGTTTAGATGCCATTGATATAGATGAGGCCCTGGTCCTGGAAAAGGAAAGGCGCTTTAGCCAGCTCCAGGATGTAAAAAAACGCTTTCAAAGAGATCTTGAGGGGCTAGTAGACTATAAGGTGGAGCTTGAAGGTATTTTGGATAGGGATAGGAGGCAAGATGAGATTAGAAGGGAGCTGGAAGCCAAAAGAAAGGACAATCTAGCAGCCTACTACAAAACCTCCAAGGAGCTTCTAAAAGTGGTTGAAGCCAGCTTTAAGGTTATGGCTTCAGATTTAGAGGAGGTCTTGGCATCTCTAGAGCTTAGCCAGGCTAGGTTTGGTCTAAGGATAGAAGAAAGAGATATGGGTTCTATTAATCTTGAAGGCCACTATAAGTATGAAATCCTAGCTAGTATGAATAGGGGAGAACTCAGACCTATGGCCAGAATCCTTTCTGGCGGAGAGATGAGTAGGCTTATGCTAGCCCTTAAGTCAATTGCTGATACCAGGGAACTCTTAGTATTTGATGAGATAGATTCGGGGATATCTGGAAGGGTGGCCCATGAAGTGGCTAGGCAGATTAAGAGGTTGTCTAAGAAGAGCCAGATTCTGGCTATTAGCCACCTGCCCCAAGTTGTGGCCTTTGCTGACCAGCACTACTATTTAGATAAAGAGGGTGACTCTACTAAAGCCAAGTTACTTACTTATGATGAGCATGTGGAAAAACTCGCCAACATGATGAGTGCCCAGATAAATGAGGCTAGCCTAGAGACAGCTAGGAAGATGATCAAAAGGGCAAAAGGAGAGGACTTATGAAAAGAGTAATTTTAATAGTTTTGGATTCCTTGGGAATAGGCTATGCACCCGATGCCCAGGCTTTTAATGACGAGGGTGCCAATACGCTGGCTTCAATTATAGCTCAGAAGCCTTCTTTGGTTAATCTAAGTAAACTGGGACTTGGTAATATTGACAAGATCCCCTATATGGAGGATGAAGAGGCTCCTCTAGGAGTTTACGGAGCTCTGGAAGAAATATCTGCAGGCAAGGATACAACTATTGGCCACTGGGAGATGGCTGGCCTTGAGATAAATAGGCCCTTTCCAACCTATCCCGAGGGTTTTCCTGAGGAAGTTATATCGGCCTTTGAGGCTAGAACAGGCCTGAAGGCCCTTTGTAATTTGCCCTATAGCGGTACTGAGGTTATTAAGGATTATGGTAGGGAGCATATAGAGACTGGTAACCCTATTATCTACACCTCTAATGATAGCGTATTTCAAATAGCCGCCCATGAGGAGGTAATCCCTCTAGATAGGCTCTATGAGATTTGTAGGATAGCCAGAGAGATTCTAGTTGGTGACCACGCTGTGGCCAGGGTTATTGCCAGGCCATTTGTTGGTGAGGAAGGCGATTATACCAGGACATCTAACCGCAGGGACTTTTCAGTGCTGCCCTTTGAGAGGACGGTTCTTGATGATATAAAGGACCAGGGCCTTGAGGTAATTGGGATTGGTAAGATTGGTGATATATTTGCTGGGGCTGGTATTACAGAGGAGCTGCCTACTACCAGCAACATGGATGGTGTTGATAGGGTCTTAGAGGTTATGGAGAGAGACTTTTCTGGGCTTATATTTGCTAACCTAGTGGATTTTGATGCCAATTTTGGCCATAGGAGAAATCCCCAGGGCTATGCCCAGGCCTTAGAGGATTTTGATAGGAGGCTGCCTGAGATTTATGCAAAGCTTAGAGATGAAGACCTACTCATGATTACTGCAGACCATGGCAATGACCCTACTTTTAGAGGTACAGACCACACCAGAGAAAGAGTTCCTCTTCTTATTTATAAAAGAGGAATTGAAGCTAGAAATCTTGGTAGCCTTAGAGGCTTTTATAACATTTCAGCCAGCCTCTATGATTATTTAGAACTTAAGGGACCCCATTTGGGAGAAAGTATTCTGCTATGAGAAGCTATGATCTTATATATAAAAAACGACAGGGAGAAAAACTCAGCCGGGAAGAGATAAGCTTTTTTATTAGGGGCTATGTTGAGGGCAGGATACCTGACTACCAAGCCTCAGCTTTTCTTATGGCAGCCTTTCTTAAAGGCCTTGATGATGAGGAAACCTATTACCTGACTATGGAGATGCTGGCTTCAGGCGATAGTCTTGATTTAGGGGACCTTGAAGGAATATGCGTAGATAAGCACTCTACAGGAGGAGTAGGGGACAAGACCACTCTAACCCTGGCCCCTCTTCTTGCAAGTCTAGGGCTTAAAGTAGCCAAGATGAGTGGCAGGGGTCTGGGTCACACTGGAGGTACAATAGATAAGCTAGAAGCTATTCCAGGCTTTAGGACAGAGCTTAGCGAGGAAGAGTTTAAGGGCCAGGTTAATAGAATCGGACTAAGCCTAATCTCCCAGACCAAAAACCTTGTACCTGCAGATAAACTCCTTTATAGCCTAAGGGATGTTACTGCAACAGTTGACCACCCCTCCTTAATCGCTTCTTCAATTATGAGTAAGAAGCTGGCAGCAGGAAGTGACTATATCCTGCTTGATGTTAAGGTTGGCAGTGGGGCCTTTTTAAAGACCTTAGATGAGGCCATCCATCTAGCAAGGATAATGGTATCAATTGGTGAGATGGCTGGTAAGAAGACAAGAGCCCTTATTACCTCCATGGACCAGCCCCTTGGCTATATGGTGGGTAATAGCCTGGAGATTCAAGAAGCCATGGGCATACTAGGAGATGGTGGGGCTGAGGATTTAAGGGAGCTTACCCTGGCCTTGGCAGCCCAGCTACTACTTATGACAGGTAAGTCCACTGATTATAAGGATGCCTATAAAGAGGCTGAAGCCCAGATAAATAATGGTTTGGCCCTAGAAAGCTTTTTTGAAATGGTAGAAGCTCAGGGCGGCAAAATCAAGGATATGGCTGTTGCTAGTTTCCAGGAAGTAATTTTTGTGGAAGAGGATTGCTACCTGGCTGGCTTTGATACCCAGATGGTGGGTGAGGCGGCTGCCCTTTTAGGTGCAGGCAGACAGACCATGGAAGACGAGATTGACTTAACTGCGGGCATCTATCTGCCCCATAAAATTGGTGATAAACTAAGTAAGGGTGAGCTTTTAGCCAGGCTCTATACTTCTAGACCAGGAGTCTTTGATGATGCCAGAAAGAGGCTTCTTGAGGCCCTGAGTTTTTCTAAAGATCAGCCTCAAAAGGTAGAGCTAATAAGGGCCCTGGTTTATAAAGAGGGTGAAGAAATTAAGGAAGTGCTGTGGAGCTAAATATCAGTCTAGAAGAGTACTCAGGTCCTATGGACCTGTTATTAGAACTTATAAAAAAAGATGAGCTTGATATCTATAACATTCCCATCCATTCAATTACCTCTTCTTTTTTAGAAGAGATGGAGAAAAGAACAATTGTAGCCGATGAAATTGCTGAATTTATCAGTATGGCTGCCTATCTTTTGGAAATAAAGTCCCAGATGCTACTACCTGACCATGAGCTTGAGTCGGTACTTTATGATGAAAAAGATCCAAGACGTTATCTGGCCCTTAGGCTCCTTGATTACCAAAGAGTTAAGGAGGCTAGGAACTACCTTAGTAAAAGAGAGTTTCCCCTGTCTATCTACAGCGATGACTTGCCTATAAGACTTCCAAGACCCAAGCCTAGCAGTTTAGATTTTGAGTTAGACCCTTTAGTTCTAAAGGAGGCCATGGAATCACTTCTAAATCGCTGGGATAGCACAAGCCAGGAGCTATTAGAAGATAGATTAAAAAAAGATAACTTCTCAGTCTTTGCCCAGCAAAAGGAAATTTTAACCTATTTATCCTATAGTGACAGATTAAATTTCTCAAAACTTATTGAAAATGAGCCCAAGGGCAAGCATGTGGCATCTTTTTTAGCCCTGCTAAAATTAGCCCAGGACCAAAGGGTCCTCCTACATCAAAGGGAGACCTTTTCTGAGATTGAAATAGAAAGGAGGGGCCGTGGAAATAATTAGGAAAATTGAACTTCTTCTATTTGTGGCAAGGGAACCACTTTCTACTGCCAAGATGGCCTCTCTTCTTGAGGTAAGTCCTTCATTGGTACTTGAGGGTCTAGAAGCGCTTAGGCAGGAATACGAAGACCAGGGCAAGGGTATAGGCATAGAGACCTTTGGAAACTTCCACCAGCTAGCTACAAACTCGAGATTTGAAGAGCTGGTTGAAGCCTTTATTGGGGCTTCCCCTAATAGGGGCCTGGGGCCATCCACCCTTGAAGTACTCTCTATTATTGCCTACAAACAGCCCATAACCCGAGTCCAGATTGATGAACTAAGGGGCCTATCCTCTGACTATTCTGTCAGAGTCCTACTTGATAGGGACCTTATAAAAGTGGGGGGTGTACTGGATACACTGGGAAACCCCAGACTCTATGTGACCACTCCTAGGTTCTTAAGAAACTTTAAACTGGATAGTTTAGATGACCTGCCTTCTATAGAGGATTAGCATGAAACTTCAACAGTATATGGCAAGGGCCGGAGTGGCCTCAAGAAGAAAGTCTGAAGACATTATAAAGGAGGGCAGGGTACTTGTTAATGGCCAGCCTGCCCAGCTAGGCCAGAGGGTTGGTCCTGAGGATGATATCCTCCTTGATGGAACCCCCCTTCTAGGTGCAGAAAGTTTTGTTTACTATGCCTTTAATAAGCCAAAGGGAGTTCTTTCTACTGTTAAGGATGATAGGGGAAGAAAGACCATTATGGATTTTTACAAGGGGAATAAGAGGATCTTTCCTGTAGGTAGGCTTGACTTTGATAGCCATGGTTTAATTCTTCTTACCAATGATGGGGATTTTGCCCAGCTCTTTATTCATCCCCGCTATGACCTGGATAAGACCTATCTGCTTGAGCTTAATGTTAGCTTAAGTGGTCAAGAGATCAAGGGACTTGAAGGGGGAGTGGAAATTGATGGCTATATGACCCAGCCCATTAAAATTGAAAGGCTTGGGCCCAGGCGCTATAGTTTTACCTTGGTAGAGGGAAGAAATAGACAGATTAGAAGAATGATTGAAACCACAGGAAAAAGAGTTGTGGATTTAAAGAGAATAAGAGTGGGCCCCTTTGAACTAGAAGACCTAAAAGAGGGCCAGTATAGGCAACTTAAGATTAAGGAAGTTGAGAGGCTTAAAAATGAAATCCGCCCTTGATTTTGCACATTTATTAATACCTGAAATGATAGTCCTGGCCGTTGATGCTACTGTAGGTCATGGTAAAGACACTTTAATCTTAGCTAATAGGGCTGAAAAAGTGGTGGGTTTTGAAATTCAGGAGGAGGCTTATAACTGCGCCTGTCAGCTCCTTAGTCCATTTAATGTTGAGCTTTTTAATGTTTGCCATAGTAGGATGGCAGAGTTTCTTAATGAGGAGCCTGAGGTTATTGTTTTTAATCTGGGCTATTTACCGGGTGGGTCTAAGGATATAACAACTGAGGCTGCTACAACTAAGAAAGCTATCCTAGCAGGTTTTAAGCTGCTTAAAAAGGGAGGAAGGATTATTATTGTTGCCTATGGGCATATAGAAGGTCAGGAAGAAATCGAGATGCTAAAAACTCTTGAATTTAATCAAAAAGAGGCCGATGTTTTTAGGATGGTACATTATAACGGAATAAATAATCCACCAGAAGCCTGGCTAATAGTAAAGAAATAATGCAATGCTCCTTTCATAATACTGAATTTTGAGAAGTATTGCATTTTTTATTGCATTATATGCTAGAAGTGGTAAAATGAAACTATAACTAATGGGAGGTTTATTGTGAGTAAAGAAAATCTTGTGCTGCGATTAAATCGTGTGTCCTGCAAGGGCTGCGGAATATGCGTAGCCTTTTGTCCCACCAATGTTTTAGCCATTGTTGAGGATAATAAATGTAAAATCGTCAATCTAGAGGCTTGTATTAAATGCGGTCAATGTGAACTTCGTTGTCCTGACTATGCAATTTACTTAGAGGAGGCTAGCGGTGAATAAAAAAGCTTTACTTATGCAGGGAAATGAGGCCTGCGTTAGAGGCGCCCTTTATGCAGGAATGAGGTTTTATTCAGGATATCCCATAACTCCATCAACAGAGATTGCAGAAATGTCTGCTGTCCTTCTTCCAACAGTGGGTGGAGCCTTTATTCAGATGGAGGATGAGATTGGTGGAATAGCAGCTGCTATTGGAGCTTCTATAGCTGGTAAAAAGGCCATGACAGCTACTTCTGGACCAGGTTTCACTTTAAAGATGGAAAACCTTGGTTATGCTGTTATGTCAGAAATTCCCCTTGTAATAGTTGATGTTCAAAGGGGTGGACCCTCAACTGGACTACCTACCCAGTCATCTCAGGCTGATGTAATGCAGACCAAGTGGGGGAGTCATGGAGATAATAGTCTGATTGTTTTATCACCAAACTCAGTTACAGAAACATTTTACCTAACCGTTGAAGCCTTTAACCTAGCCGAAAAATACAGAACTCCCGTTGTAATTTTGACTGATGAGGTCATTGGCCATGCTAGAGAAAAAATTATCCTACCCGAACCCGGTGAAATTGAAATCTTTGACAGACTTCCTCCTTTAGAGGATAGGCCCTATAGGCCATTTGGTGTAGAAGAGGGAGATAAGGTTCCCCGTTTTGCAGCTTTTGGCACTGGTTATCGCTATAACATAACCGGGCTTTATCATAATGAGTCGGGCTTCCCCAGTAACTCACAGGAAAATGCCAAGCTAATGCTTGAAAGAATTCATAATAAGTTAAAGGATGAAGAAATAATTAAGTATGAAAAGTACCAGATGGAGGATGCTGAATATGTCTTCCTAGCCTTTGGTTCTACCTCAAGATCTGCAGTGGCTGCAGTAAATGAATTAAGGGCTGAAGGTTATAAGGTTGGGCTTTTTAGACCAATCACAATCTGGCCTTCACCAGAAAAGGCTATTGATGAAATTGCCAGTAAAGTCGAAGGAATCTGTGTTGCTGAAATGAATCTTGGTCAATATGTCCTGGAGGTAGAACGCATAGCTGCAGGAAGGACCAAGGTAAGCCATTTGGGCAGGGCTAATGGTGACATTTTAAGACCTGAAGAATTTGTCAACCATGCAAAGGAGTACTTTAATGAGCGATAGAAGTAAATTAGTTGATAAATATTTTAGGACAGAAAATCTTCCCCATATTTGGTGTCCTGGTTGTAGCCACGGTATTACAACAAGGGCTATTGTTAAGGCTATAGATGATTTAGGGCTTAATCCTGAAAATGTGGTTATTGTTTCAGGTATTGGCTGTTCCTCTAGGGCGGCTGGCTACCTCAACTTTAACACCCTTCATACAACCCATGGTAGGGCTCTGGCCTATGCCACTGGTATAAAGGTTTCAAACCCAAAACTAGATGTAATTGTAATTACAGGGGATGGTGATGCATCTGCTATTGGAGGTAACCACCTAATTCATGCCTGTAGAAGAAATATTGATTTAACTGTAATAGTTTTTAATAACAGTATTTATGGTATGACAGGAGGTCAGTATTCACCTACTACTCCCCATGAAGCCTTTGGAACAACTGCTCCCTACGGAAATATTGACAGAGCCTTTGACCTGGTCAAACTAGTAGAAGGGGCAGGGGCAACCTATGTAGCTCGAGGAACTGCCTACCATGCTCTGCAGCTGACTAATTATATTAAGAAGGCCATTACTCATAAAGGCCTTAGTGTTGTTGAAGCTGTCTCTTCATGTCCCACCTACTATGGTAGAAGAAACAAGTTAGGCGACGCTGTTGCCATGATTCAGTGGATGAAGGATACTTTTGTAGAAAAAAGAGCCTATGAGAGGTTAGATGAGGAGCAAAGGATAGGCAAATTCCCCTTTGGTGAGTTTGTAAATATTGAAGCTCCCGAGTATACTGACAAGCTTTATCA
Organism: Clostridiales bacterium DTU036; assembly: GCA_001512625.1. Classification (GTDB taxonomy): domain Bacteria; phylum Bacillota; class Clostridia; order Peptostreptococcales; family Acidaminobacteraceae; genus DTU036. Next base: position 63,485 of record LFTD01000088.1, read on the forward strand.
AATGATAAATGAAGTGGAGGCAAGACATGAAGCTGGAGTTTAATTTTTCTGGAACCGGCGGCCAGGGAGTCATTCTTCTTGGAGTAATCATGGCTGAAACTGCCATTAATGAAGGTTATAACGCACTTCAAACCCAGTGCTATGGACCTGAAGCTAGGGGAGGTGCCTCTAGATGTGAGGTAATAATCTCCCAAGATGAGATTTATTATCCCAAGGCTCAAAAGCCAGACTATATCCTTTGTCTGTCCCAGGCTGCTGCCGATAAGTTTGCCAAGGGCCTAACACCAGACACTGTTTTAATTGTAGACAGTTTGATTGATTTAGTAGAGGATCCAGGTACAGAAAAGATTTATAAGCTGCCTATAGTTGATACAGCTAGAAATAAACTAGGTAAGGAAATCACAGCAAATATTATTAGCCTTGGGGCTATTTTGGAGATAACCCAGCTCTTTACAAAAGAAGCTCTTTTGGAAAGTGTTCTTGATAGAATACCCAAAGGAACAGAAGAAATCAATATCCAGGCTATTGAAGCGGGAATTGAGCTTGTGAAAAACTGGAATGAAAACAAGTAATAGTTTTGAGATAATAACTGAAAACTATGAAGGGCTGAGTCGTTCCCATCAAAGGGTTGCAGATTTTATTTTGCAGCACTATGATAGGGCAGTTTATATGACTGCCAGAAAAATTGCATTAAACTTGGGCATAAGCGAATCAACAGTGGTTCGCTTTGCTACTAGTTTAGGCTATTCTGGTTATCCAGCTTTTCAGGAACATCTTAGAGAGAGTTCCCAGCAGGTTATGAGCACTAGATTAAAACTCAGCCAAAATCTAGAGGCCCAGGACCAGTATACGGTTTTAATAAATTCCTTAAAAAGAGATATAAAAGACCTTAATAATTTTTATGAGATGGTTAATCTTCCAGCAGTAAAACTTGCTGCTAGTATGATTTCTGACTCCCCAAGAGTTTTTATACTAGGCAAGAGGTCCTCAGGGGTTTTAGTTGATTACCTAGCTTATTATCTGAATTATTTTCATGATAATGTCAAGGTTTTAGAGTCCAATGTGCTTGATTTATTTGAACAGCTAGTTCATATTAAACATAATGACCTGGTAGTTATGTTTTCCTTTCCAAGATATGCAAAAAATACAATTGAAATGGCTAAATTTATCAAGGATCAGGGAGTGGATATCCTAGCTATTACTGATAATTTTGATGCTCCTATTGCTGAGTACGCCAGCCATACCCTGGTTGTTCCCTATTCTAGGGAGTCCTTTATTGACTCCTTGGTTGCGCCCATGGCCCTTCTTAATACAGTAATCACTTCGATTGCCTATGATAACCTTTTACTCACTGAGGATAAATTGGCAACTTTAGAAGATATTTGGAAGGAACTTGATACCTATTTTTAGTGAGGTGAAAATGATTGTAGCAATTGATGGCCCAGCAGCTTCAGGTAAGTCTTCTGTGGCTAAGGAAGTGGCTAGAAGGCTAAATTTTACCTATATCGATAGTGGGGCTATGTTTAGGGCCCTGACTTTTTGGGCTTTGGATCAGGCTTTAGATAAGGAAGAGGAGCTTCTTCCTCTTTTAGAGAGTTTAACAATTAAAAGTTTGGATGGTGGAATTGAGTTAAATGGTAGAGAGCTCTACCATGAGCTAAGGATTAAGAAAGTAGATGAAAGTGTTTCCTATTATTCGGCTATGGCTTCAGTAAGAGAGAAATTAAAGGAAGTCCAGCGTCAAGAAGCTAAAGAGGCCAATGTAATTATGGATGGCAGGGATATTGGAAGCTGCGTTTTTCCCGAGGCTGAGGTTAAGATTTTTCTAACTGCTTCTGTAGAAGAAAGGGCAAAAAGACGTTTTCTTCAAAGAAGCAATAAGATGAGCTATGAAGAAATTCTCGAAGATATTAGGAGGAGGGATGCCTACGATACTACTAGGGAGATAGCTCCTTTAGTAATGGCTAGGGACGCCCTTCTTTTAGATACTTCTAGCCTATCTCTTGAAGAGACTATAGATAAGGTCGAGGAGATTATTAAAAATGTTTCGTAAATTTGCCAGTGGCCTAGTTAATTTCCTACTAAAACTAGTTTACCCAATTGAGATTTATGGACAGGATAATATTCCTGAAGGACGGGTTTTAGTCTTGGCTAATCATGGCCATCTTTTGGACCCCTTCTTAGTTAACATGGCTTATAAAAAGCATTTTTTTGTTATTGGTAAAACCGAACTTTTTGAGATTCCAATTTTAAAGTATATTCTTTATGCTGTAGACGCCTTTCCTGTGGATAGGGATCAGCTGGACCTTAGGGCTATAAAAACATCTATTGCTAAGCTTAAGGAAAGTAGCCTGCTGATATTTCCCGAGGGAACTAGAAATGGCAGCCTGATTCCCTTAGAGGGTAAGAGTGGGGCAGTGATGATGGCAGCCCAGGCTGGAGTGGACATGCTACCTATTGCCCTTGTCGGTAATTACAAGCTCTTTAGATCCCTAAAGGTCTTTATTTTACCTGCTAGATCTGTTGAAGAATTTGGTTATGAAAGGCTAAATTCCCGTGCCTATAGTGGAATAGTAAATAGCCTTCTTTCAGATATATATCAGAAGTTACAAGAGGAAACAAATGATCATTAAAATGAGTGACCCTATGGGGTTTTGCTTTGGTGTGTCCAGGGCTATTAATATGGCTGAAGACCTATCTGAGAATGGACAGATTTATTCACTGGGACCCCTTATCCACAATGTTGATGAGATAAAAAGACTTGAAACAAAAGGGGTGGTGACAGTAGATGGCCTTGAAGAAAATATGGATCTTCCTGTGTTAATACGCTCCCATGGGGCTAGTAAAGAGGTCTATGAATTTCTAAATGAAAATGGAATAGCCTACTACGATGCTACCTGCCCCTTTGTAAAAAGAATCCATGAACTGGTTAAGAAGTATCTGAGCTTAGGTAAGGATATAGCCATTTTAGGGGATGGGAACCATCCTGAGGTTCAGGGAATAATTAGCTGGGGGGAGAGGATAAGTGTCTTAAAAGATATGGAGGCAGTTGAAGCCTTTAATCCAGGAGAGGAGCTGGTCCTTCTAGCCCAAACTACCCTTAATAAAGAGTTTTATGACAAGGCCCTGGAAAACCTTTCTAAAAGAACCAGGCTTAATGCTATTAATACCATTTGCTCTGCTACCAAGCTCAGGCAGGAGGCAGCAAAGGAACTGGCAGGCCAGGTGGATATGATGATAGTAGTTGGCGGCAAGGCCTCCTCAAACACTAAAAAGCTTTATGAAATATGCAAATCAGTCAATAAAAACACCATACATGTTGAAAACATCAGAGAAATAATTATGCATGATTTTCAAAAGTATGCTATAATAGGTATTAGTGCAGGAGCATCAACGCCAGACTGGATTGTCAATGAAATTGTTGAGTATCTGCAAAATGAGACTGTAAGGAGTAACTTATACATGGAAAACTTGTCAATGAAAGAAATGATGGAGCAATCATCATTTTCTGCCCCCAAAAGAAATGAAGTCGTAACAGGTAAGGTTGTTATGGTTAAGGACGATGGCGTTGTAGTTAATATTGGCTACAAGGCTGATGGGATCATCCCCCTAGATGAAATATCCAATCCCGAAAACCTTCCGCTAGAAGAGCTTTTTGCTGTTGACGAAGAGCTGGAAGTACTTGTAGTTAAAAGGGATAATGGAGAGGGTGATGTGCTTTTATCAAGTAAACGCCTAAAATCCCGCAAGGACTGGGAACTTCTAGAAGAAAAATTCAACAACAAGGAGACTGTTACTGTTAAAATAACAGAAGTCGTTAAGGGTGGTTTATCTGCTCATTTTAATGACATCCGTGCTTTTATACCGGCAAGCCATGTTGATGTTAATTTTGTTCGTGATTTAAACCAGTTTATCGGTGAAGAATGCCAGGTTGAATTCCTTGATTTTGATAGGCGTCGTAACCAGGTAGTTTTCTCAAGGAAAGCAGTAATTGAAAAAGAGCGTAAGGATGAAATGGATAATTTCTGGGAAGGCCTTGAAGCAGGCCAGGTCCGTGAAGGAGTTGTCCGTCGCTTTACAAACTATGGAGCCTTTATAGATTTAGGTGCCACTGATGGACTTATCCACGTATCTGAAATTCAGTGGGGTAAGGTTAATAAGCCATCAGATGTTTTAAAAGCTAATGAGACCTTGGATTTCATGGTCCTAGATTTTGATAGGGAAAGTAATAAGATTTCTCTAAGCCGTAAGGCACTAAGCCCTGACCCATGGGAAATTATTGATGACAACTATGTTGCAGGAGAGAACTATGATGGTAAAATCGTATCTCTTACTGACTTCGGAGCCTTTGTTGAACTTGAACCAGGTCTTGAAGGACTTATCCATGTATCTCAGATTTCTGAAGATAGGATTGACCAACCAAAAGACGTTCTAAGTATGGGTGAAGAAGTAGTTGTTCGCATTCTAGAAATAGATAAGGATCAAAAAAGAATTAAACTCAGCATGAAGCAGTA
>LFTD01000105.1:0-1249 GCA_001512625.1 Clostridiales bacterium DTU036
TCTTTTTTAAGGGGGAAGTATTTTTTGACACCCCTTAGACTAAATAAAATTTTCTTATCCATCACTTCTCACCCCTTTTTCTGGATAGAAGCATCGAATCTTGTGATCTACTTCGATTTCTTCTAGGGCGGGCTCTTCTTCATGGCAACGCTCAGTAGCATAGCGGCATCTTGGAGCAAACTTACAGCCCTTAGGTAGATTCAGAGGATGGGGTACTGCCCCTGGAATTGCCTGAAGCCTCTCCCCTGGTTCTGTATCTAGCCTTGGTACTGATATAAGTAGACCCTCAGTATAAGGGTGACTCCACTTAGAATCCTTGCCAAAGATTGCCTCCACCGAGGCCTGTTCTACAACCTGGCCACAGTACATAACCGCCACTTCATCGGCCATTTCATTAATTACACCCAGGTCATGGGTAACAAATATAATTGATGCATTAACACTTTTCTTAAGGTCATTCATCAGCTTCAGAATCTGAGCCTGAATGGTAACATCAAGGGCAGTGGTGGGCTCATCTGCTATTAAAAGCTTGGGCTCACAGGCCAGGGCCATGGCTATCATAACCCTCTGCCTCATCCCCCCTGAAAGCTGGTGGGGATACTGCTTAGCCACATTCTTGGGGTTGGGAATCTTTACAAGTTCTAGCATCTCAACGGTCCTTTTTGCTGCCTGCTCCTTAGTAAGTCCCTGGTGCAAGATAAAGGGCTCTGAAATTTGCCTTTCAACTGTAAAAATTGGGTTTAGTGAAGTCATGGGTTCCTGGAAGATAACAGAAATATCATTACCCCTGATCTTCATAATCTCCTTCATGGGAAGCTTGGTCAGCTCCCTACCATCAAAGTGGACCTCCCCATCTGCAATATATCCATTTCCATCAAGTAACCTGATGATGCTCATAACAGACACAGACTTTCCAGAGCCTGATTCCCCAACTATACCCAGGGTTTTTCCTGCATCAACGGAGTAGGAAACATCATTAACAGCCTTTACCGTACCCTTCTTGGTCTCAAAATAGGTATGCAAATGCTTTATTTCTAGTAATGGCATATTTCCTCCTATCTATCCTGGCTTCTTGGGTCAATTGCATCCCTTAGACCGTCGCCAATCAGGTTAATTGCAATAACAGTTATACTCAGGGCAATGGAGGGGAAAACCCATCTCCACCAATAGTTTTGAATAATAATAGAGTTATTAGCTCCGTGAAGCATATTTCCCCAGGTAGGAATTGGAGGCTTAACACCAAAACCTA
>LFTD01000105.1:1371-2699 GCA_001512625.1 Clostridiales bacterium DTU036
GCCACAACAAACTCCTGCTCCCTTAAGGAAAGAACCTGGGCCCTGACCAGCCTCTGTAGACCAGTCCAGGACAGAACTCCCAGAATAATCATCATCAGATAGATTCTCTGGTTGGCAGTCATGGCATTTCCTATAAGGGCGTTTAAAATCATAGCAAAGGGCAGGAAGGGCAGGGATGAAATCATCTCAGAAATCCTTTGAAGGACCAGGTCAATGGTGCCACCAAAGTAGCCTGAAACACCACCCACTACAATTCCAATGACTGTAGATATAAGAACGGCTACAGCACCAATAGTTAGGGTCATTCTGCCACCATTCATAAGCCTGGTCCATAGGTCCCTACCAAACTCATCGGTACCCATGATATAACCCTTATGACCCCAGGTAACCACACTACCGTCTTCTTTAACAGCATAGTTTTGATAGTAGCCTGCAAAGACTTCTTTAACACCACTTAGGTTTCTAGGAACCGTGGCCTGGCGTAGGTTATTATAACCAAAGGCTTGAACTGTACCATCTTCCATAAGTAGGTTATAGTGGTAACGCCCAGAGGTTATTGCTACAGGTTTGCCCTCAATCTCTTCAGGAACCTTGCCTTCTCCTCTATGGGTCCTATTACCCCAGGTTATAACCTGGCCATCTTCAGTGATTCCTGCAAAGCTCTTGGCTGTGGCAGCTAGGTCAATGAAGTTATCTCCAACTGGAGGTCTAGTTCCAGCTGACTCCTTTTGCCTACCCATGTAAACTATATTTCCATCTAAGGTAAGGGCATAAATCATATCTGAACCTAGGGCGATTTTGTCGATATTTCCCTGGTGCTCACTATTGCCTTTAAAATCAAAGCTATTGATGTTACCCCATATTTTGACTTCATTATCTGCAGTGACAATAGCATTCATCTGCATGCCTGCAACAGCCTGCCTGATGCCAGTAAGCTTGGCCACATCATTTGGTATAGCAGTTTGCTTTAGTCTGTTATTTCCCCAGGCAAGCACCCTACCCTCACTATCAAGGGCCAGAACGTGGTCAAGACCTACGGAAAGTTCAACAAGATCAGCCTCTTTAATCTCAGCTGGAACATCAGCCAGATTAAGCTTACCAATCTTGGCGTTCCCCCAGGAATTTATCTTTCCTGATGTAGTAAGCCCAAAACCAAAACTTCTGCCTTGAGAAATAGACTGGTACTCACCTTGTGGAATCTTCATCATGTCTCTTGAAGGAGCCATATCCTGCTGGGTGGTCTCCTCATCACTAAGTACCACTGGATAAAACAAGGGATATACAACCATGGCAATAGCAATTAGTAAAAAGACAGCTAAACTTATAAC
>LFTD01000105.1:2726-6606 GCA_001512625.1 Clostridiales bacterium DTU036
AAAGATATCCCCAGCCTCCCTTTTACCAAAAAGCATCTTTAGCATACTTGTTTTCTTAGGAGGTATCTTTTTATCATTTTTATTTTCCATGTTTCCTCCTAACCATCAACCCTAACTCTGGGGTCAACAAGTCCATAGCTCAGGTCTACTATGAGGTTTCCAACTAAAGAAATTATTATATAAAACATCTGGATGGCAAGGACAACATTAAAGTCCTTGTAATTCAGAGAGTCCATATAAAGCCTCCCCATTCCATTTAGGGAGAACATAGATTCAATAATAAAGGCACCGGAGAAGATACTCATAATCCATCCAATAATTAATGTAATTACAGGAAGAAGGGCATTTCTCCAGGCGTGGGAATAGATTACTGTTTTTTCGCTTAAACCCTTGGCTCTGGCTGTCTTAATATAGTCCATACTAAGAGAGTCAACCATAGCTGCCCTAACATAGCGGGTTACACCTGCTAGAGAGGTCAAAGTCAAAATTGCAAGAGGAAGGGCTAGATGCCAAAGGGTGTCTAAAAAGGCCTCCCACTTGGTCCCAACAAAGTTGGCAGTTTTCATACCAGAAACTGGGAACCAGCGAAGAAGTACTGCAAATATATAGATAAATACCAGGGCCGTAATGAAAACCGGAATAGAGTAGCCAATAATTGTAACTACCTGTACAACCCTGTCAAAGGTGGTGTCTTTTTTCACCGCCGTTTTTATACCCAGAGGAATAGTTATCCCCAGAGCTAGGACTATTGCAAATATATTTATAAAAATAGTATTACGCATAGGTGGCTTTATAATATCTATAACGGGTTTTTTCTGACGATCACTTTCACCTAAGTCTCCTTTTAGGACATTGGTAATCCACCTCTTATAACGCATTGCAAGAGGGTCATCAAGTCCCATTTCTTTTCTGGTCTGTTCATATAGTTCTTGGAATTGTTCTGGTCTTAGACGCTCCTTAAGAGGCAGGACTTCCTGCATAGCCCTATCACCAGGAATTAGATTATATAAAAAGAACAAAAGGAGGGACATGACAAAGAAAACAAAGATCATATAAAAAATTCTTTTAACAATGTATTTAAACATCCCTAACCTGCCTTTTCCTAAGTACTAAAAAATAATATTGAAAAATTTTACAGTATGAAATAATACAATTATGAAAAGTCTCTATATAAAGCAGTAATGAGGCTTTCGCCTCATTACTTTACTTTAATAAACTGTTTGGTCTGAATTAATCAGCCATTCTCGCATATAGGATAACCATACTATAGTCAGCCATAGATGAGTTTTGATACTCAACAATGTCATCTGAGAAGAAGTCATGAATCTCATTTGAGTATAGCGGAATTTGAGGTAGTAATTCATTCCATTTAACGATGAACTTAACAAATTTCTCTTTGAAAGCGTCGGGATCGTTTGGATCAGTCTTAACGATATCATTAGCTAAGAAGTCAAGCTCTTCATCAAGTATATAGTTGCCGTTAAATCCTAGAGCAACTTTCTCTGGATCTGTTGTATAATCATCGGTTCTATCATAAGTCTTGTTAAAGTTAGTAGCTAGGTTAAACATGTTGTAATCATTTGAAGCATATTTTTCATCACTAGCTTCTCTGTAGTAGTAGTTTAGAAGCTCGGTGAAGTCCATTTGGTCCTCTTCAATCTTGATTCCAGCTTCAACAACGTCTGGGTTTTCAGCTAGAAGAACTGTTAAGAGTTTGGATACTTCATTACCGGATGAACTCCACTTAATAATTAGTGGCTCAAGTTCGCCGTCGGTATCACGATAACGTAGGCCATCACCGCTTTGATATTCTTCGCCAGCTTCATTTAGTGTATAGCCTGCTTGCTCAAGAAGAGCTACAGCCTCAGCTGGTTCGTAGGAGTAGGGGTCAATTTGCTCAAGTAGTTCATCCTTAGTTTCTTGGTAGAACCACTGACCTTCTCCATATGGTCCGTGAACGATAGAACCAAATCCACCGGTAAACTTCTGAACGAAGTCATCACGGTCTAGAAGTTTAGCAATAGCTTGACGTACTTCAACAAATCTTGTTGGGCCAACGTCACATTTAAAGTCGATTAGACCGTAACCAGCACGTGGGTAGGTTACATAGTCAAATCCACCTTCATCAACCATATCAAGACCAGCATTAACTTCGTCTCCACTCATTTGGCTGGTTAGAAGTGTAATTTGGCCAGTTTTAAGTTGGTCCATAGCAGTTTCAACTTGAACTTCTTGGATAACAACGGTTCCGATTGAGGGCTTAACACCTTCAAAGTTACCTGGGTATTTTTCATTAATTACAAGAACAACTTCTTTGGTTTGCTCATCAAAGCTCTTAATTGTATAAGGTCCGCTGCTTGGCCAATCTTCAACGCCAAAACGAGCCTTTTGAATCATTTCATTGTACTTGTCAAAAATAGCTTGTTGCTCAGGAGTAAGGTCAGCGGTTAGATCTTCTTCGCCTTCTTCGCCCTCTTCACCTTCTTCAGGTTCTTCTGCTGCGCCATAGTTAATCATTTCAGCAAATTCACCATCAAAGTAGCAACCTTCGCCATCATCTTTGATTGAGTTTTCTTCACCCAGCCAGTAGGAAAGCTTAAAGGGGGCTGAAGATGCATTAACTTGCTCATAGAAGTTTGGTCTATGTTGAGCATCAACAGTAAGTGCAAAGGTCTTATCATCAATTAGACGAACACCTTCAAATACTCTTGTATTGCCCTTATAGAAGTCTTCAAATCCCTTTAGGTAGTAGCCAGATTGGAGCTTGGACTTGAACTTAACCATTTGGGGAGCACTTTTTAGTAGAATTCCGGAGACATAATCCTCAGCAGTAATGGGTGAGCCATCACTCCATACAAGACCATCTTTGATAGTCCACGTGTAGGTAGCTGAACCATCCTCGTTCTCAGTGATTTCTAGATTTTCAACTGCAGTTTCGTTTACATGGGGGGCACCTTCAAAGTCCCACTCCATGGTAGCTTGCTTATGTGTAAGTTCTAGAACTGCAGCGTCCATAGCATTATTGGTCCAAAACTGTTCCCAGTCACCACTGGCACCAGTAGTATCACCGAAAATAAGTGTATTTTCTTGACCAACATACTCACTGACGAAGGGGGCATCCTCATCTTCTTCCTCGTCATCAGCTACTTCTTCATCTGGCACATCAGCGGGCTCTTCAGTTGTATCATCTTCAACAACTTCTTCTGGATCTTCAGCTGGAGTATCAGCTGTTCCACCACAACCTGCTAAGACAGATGTTAGAAGTAAAGCTAGTAGTAAGAAAAAGCTAATCTTCTTCCTCATTCTATTTCCTCCTTAGTTTTTTGCCTCGATTTATCAAGGCCTTAGATACCCAATTCTAGCATGAATTGCCTATATGTGCAAGAATACAAAAAATCATTTAAATAATTTAAAATTAAAACTACCAAAGATTATTGCAAATTTCGAAAAACCATCTTAGTATTTTTCTTTCTGTTATAATCTAAATAGGAAAGGAGGCTATTATGAAGCAGCACTACTGTCCCCATTGTCACTTGGTCTATAAAAGCCAGGTCTGTCCTTCTTGTGGCACCAGAGGTAGGCTATCTACACCAGATGATTTAATCTTCTTTATAGCTGCTGACTATTTCACCTCAGCCAGAGTAGAAGACTATCTAAACGAAGAAGAGATTCCCTACCTTAAAAAGGGAGAGCTGGGTGTCGGCCTTACCAGTCGCATTGGCCTTAGCTTTGAATACCAACGTTTTTTTATTCCACTTAAGGCCTTTATTGACTACGAAGATCAGCTTAATACCCTTAAAGAAGTTATAGAAAAACCAGAATCATGACCACCCTTAAAAAGGGTGGTTTGGGGTAGGGCTATAAGCCCTTGCTACCAACC
>LFTD01000037.1 GCA_001512625.1 Clostridiales bacterium DTU036
ATGGAAAAAATATACGAAGTACTTAGAGTATTAGATGGAAGACCTGTATTCCTATATGAGCATCTTAAAAGACTGGAGAATTCCTGGAACTTTTATCAGACAAATAAGCTGGATCTTGATTCAATAGGCAGGGAAATAGAGGACCTGGCTGCTAGAAGGCTTGAACCTCATAACATAAGAATAGAGGTTGAAATATCTACGGGTAGCTACCTCTTAGAAACCGTTGAAGGAAAGTACCCCACCGATGAGATGAAAAAAAATGGGGTAGAGCTGGCTACCTTTCAGCACCAAAGATATAATCCCCAGGTCAAGGCTATTGATAGCACTATTGCTGAAAAGATTGATGCCTATAGGACTGAAAAGGGGGTCTATTCCCTGCTCTATGTAAGCGAAGGAGAAGTGGGAGAGTGTGAAAAGGCAAATATTTTCTTTATTAGAGATGGGGCCCTAATTACTGCTAGGGATGAAGACGTGCTATTAGGGGTAACCAGGTCCAAGGTCCTAGAACTTGCTGAGAAGTTTAAGATACCTGTTATTAAAAGAACCATTGAAACCAGGGAACTCTTCACCATGGATGGGGCTTTTATGAGCGGGACTTCAATTCATATTCTGCCAGTTAGAAGGATTGATGAGGAGGTCTTTGATGTTAATAACCCTCTACTTTTAAAACTATCTGAGGAGCTAGATAGGGGTTACTGAATAACGGACAAGTCTAAATTCGAGCCATTTTCCACTTCTTTCCATAGG
>LFTD01000010.1 GCA_001512625.1 Clostridiales bacterium DTU036
ACTCCCAAACTCTCAGCAATGTACTTGGCTATTTCTATATCTAGGCCTACTATCTCATCACTTCCATCCACTAAAGCGTGGAATTCAAAGGGGGGATAGTCAGCTGAGGTGCCAAGGATTATCTTTCCCTTATCTTGAATAGCCTCTACAGTAAGTTCATCTGTCCCATCTTCTTTTTTATCTGCGCCTTCACTACCAGAACAGCCCGCAAAGATAACTAGTAATACCATTAAAACCGCTAAAAATTTGTATTTCTTAATCATTATTTTCTCCTTAAAAATTATTTTTCTTATAAAATCCCTAAACCTAACTGCCTTTATAATCTGTCACACATCCCCTACCTCCAGTCTTTTTACCTTGGAGTTATGAATTATGGCTATAAAAAAGCTCCCACTTCCTTACTAGAAGCGAGAGCATCGCGTTGCCATTCTAATTCGTCCATGGCTCACGCCAGGGACCTCCCCAGGTACTACTCAAATGATTTATACCCTGTCGCTATAACGGGCGAAACCGTTGCAGCCTTGACTATGTCTCGGTGCACTACTCAGAGGTCCTCTTCACTCCAATTAACCTGTCCCCTTCCACCTATTGGGACTCGCTGAAGGTATCCTTAAAGCTACTCTCCTCGTCAAAGTATTTACTTATCAATAAAATGTATCTTACTACA
>LFTD01000079.1 GCA_001512625.1 Clostridiales bacterium DTU036
GAGTAGCATAGGATGCTTACTCAATCTTTTAGTATGAATAATCTAAGAGGGTAGCTAGGAGGACATAAAGGAACAATATGAGTGCTTAGGAAAATGAAGCTTTTTTGAAAACGGACACTATTTGTGCTAGATTTAGATATGCTTTTTAAGAAAAAAAGCATACATCGCAATAAGCTCTATTTTGGTAAAGATGTAATCGAGCTTGAATAGATGGTATAATAATTGTTTAGGAGGAATTATGAACTACAGTCACTGGATTAAAAGACAGGGCTTTACCAGCAAGCTCAAGTCATATTACTATATACTACCCCTAACTAAAGAAAGGGCAGTTCTAGGAGCGCTTTTGGCCAGGGTTTTGGAAAGGGGCTCTTGGGATTATCCTTCTGCAGCAGCTATCCAAGAAAGAGAAGATGAGCTTTATGGGGCAGCAGCATATTTTGATGTAAATATCTATGGTAGTTACCTGGTTTTTGAAGGAAGGCTGATCTATCCTAATTACCTTTTTTTAGATAAAGAAGAACTGGAAGTTGAGGCTCTTGAGTATTTAGATAGCTTGCTTTATAAGCCTCTTCTTATTGATGGAAACTTTAGGGAGGACTTTTTTATGCAAGAGAAGGAAATGCTTAGGCAGGACCTGGAGTCCCTTCTTAAAGAGCCCCAAAGTTTAGCACTTAGAAAGACTATGGAGATTCTCTTTGAGGATAGTAAGTTCGGCCTTCATAGGTATGGGGATCTTAATACATTAGAGGATGTTAGCCTTGAAGATATGACTAGCTTTTATAAAGAAGCTTTGGCTAGTCCTCTCTATACCTATTATCACGGAGATGAGGATAGAGAGGACCAGGGAGTTAAGCCATGCCTTGAGATGGATAAGGTGGATGAAGCTTCCAGTCATGGAGAGATTTTTTTGGATTTAGATGTTAACCAGACCAACACGGTTTTTGCTTATAGTCTTCCCTGGCAGTTTAAGGATGAAAGGGTCTACGCCAGCCTGATCTTTTCCCACCTACTTGGAGGCATGGCGACTAGTCAACTCTTTAAAAAAATCAGGGAGGAGGATGGTCTTTGCTACTCTATCTACTCAAGATATGATAGGTATAGAAGGCTGCTCCTTGTTGTAGCTGGACATGAGAAGGACCGCTACGAGGATTTAAAAGGTGGAATAGGTGAAGTAATAAATGGCTTTTGCCAAGGAGGATTTGACTTGGATCAGCTGGCTGAGGCCAAGCTGGATTTGGCTATAGGCCTGGGGTCTATTGAGGACAGTCAAGGTCGCCAGGTTAGAGACTGCTTTATAAGAGACCTATTCCAGGACACCAGGGATATTGAAAAGAGAATTTCAAGGCTCGAAGAGGTTACAAAAGAGGAAGTGATAGAAGTTGCAAGAAGCCTTGAGCCTAGACTTATATACAGCGTGAGGAACAAATGATAAAAGAGCGAATTGAAGATAGGATGAGCAGGGAGAGTTATGATAGCTATTTATTTCCTAGCGGTTTTAGATTAATCCACTATCCTAAAAAAGACAGGTTTCTAAAGGCGGCCTTTTTGAGCGTGGGTTTTGGTTCTACTGATCTGAAAGGACAGTATAGAGGCCAGGACTTTAGTCTACCAGAAGGAGTAGCCCACTTTTTAGAGCATAAACTCTTTGAAGGAGAGGAGGATTTATTTGATAGGATGACAAGGCTGGGAGCCTCGGTCAATGCCTTCACCTCCCATGATTTAACCTGCTATTATTTTACTAGCCCCATTAACTTCAAGGAGTCTCTTGATTTACTCCTTCAGATTCCTATAAACCCTCAGTACACTAGGGAAGGAATAGAAAGGGAGAAGGATATAATTTCCCATGAAATAAAAATGTATCAGGATGATATTGACTATGCGACTTTTCACAGGGGACTTGAGTATCTCTATCCCCAGCATCCAGTGGGAAGGGATATAGCTGGAAGTGTAGGGAGTATTGAGGGAATTAATAAAGAGGTTTTAGATTTTGCTGTTAAATGCTACTATGTCCCCTCTAAAATGCTGCTCTTTCTTATAGGGGATTTTTCTGAGGCAGAGATTGCCTCCTACATAGAGGGGCTTCCCTCTTTTTATATAGAGAAAAGGGAAGTGGCCAAGAGTCTATTTGTAGAGGATAAATCGGTTACTGGCCACAAACGGCTAAAGCAATATCAAAATATACCTTCATCTAATTTTTCTTATTTGGTAAAACTGGAGCCTGGCCTAGATAAAGAGAAGGCCTTTGAAGAGTCGATTTATTATACGATTTTTCTTGATATTATCTTTGGTGAAGCCAGTGACTTTTACAGAAAGCACTATGAGAGGGGAGATTTTTCTGATTTTTCAGCCTCATATAGCTATGGATCAGGTTATAGCCTGCTTAGCTTTAGTGGCGAGGGAAGGGCTCCCTTTCTTATTGAGGAGGCCTTAGCAGAACTACTTAAACAGCCTAATAGGATTGATAGGGAAAAAGAAACTCGTGTTAAAAGGCGACTTATGGGTAGATATCTTATGGGCTTTAATTCCCTAGAGGGGATAGCCAGTAATTTTACCTTTCTCTACCATAGGGGCATAAATATGTTTGACTATCTACCCCTAATGGAAAAAACCAGGCTAAATGGTAGAGATAGCCTCTTTGATGGGGCCAGCTGTTTTAGTGTAACGATGAAGGAGAGTTTATGAATCCCGTAGCATTTTCAATTTTTGGTCTTGAGGTTCGCTGGTATGGCGTTCTAATGGTTTTGAGTTTTATAATAGCAGGAAGCCTTATGCAGCGCTGGGGCAAGAAGGCGGGTTACAAGGAAGACGATATACTAGACCTTACTCTTGCTGTAATCCTAAGCGCTATAGTAGGAGCTAGAGCTTACTATGTGGCCTTTAGCTGGGAATACTACCAGGGCGACATTTTGAAAATATTGAACATAAGAGGGGGAGGCCTAGCCATACATGGAGGTATCCTAGGAGGACTCATAGGAGGCTATATCTTTTGTAGGATTAGAAAGCTGAACTTTAGAGAACTTGCGGACTTTGCAGCTCCTGGCTTAATTCTTGGTCAAGCTATAGGAAGATGGGGAAACTATTTTAACCAGGAAGCTTATGGAGGACCAACTAATTTGCCCTGGGCCATTACTGTGGCTGGGGAGAAGGTCCATCCCACCTTTTTATATGAATCAATTTGGAACCTCGGAGTCTTCTTTATTCTTTTAAAAGTTTTAAAGAAGAAGGAATTTGATGGCCAAGTTTTCTTACTTCATGGGATTTTGTATTCTTTAGGTAGAGTTTGGATTGAGGGCCTGCGAACAGATTCACTTATGTTAGGACCCCTTAGAATCGCCCAAGTAGTCAGTATTATAACAATCCTCTTTTTCCTTGGCCTCTACTATTACGCCAGGAAAAATCAAGTGGGAAAACCAACTAAATAAGTCTAAAAAAACATTAGTAGAATCTGCAAATAGTCCTTGCAGATTCTATTTTTTTCGTGTATTATTACTATAAAGGTGGTAAGAAGTGGCACAAAGTGGAGCACATTCCCAAGAAAAGGAAGATTTTCATGTTTATCGGTGAATACAAACACACAACCGATGCCAAGGGCAGGATTAGCATACCTAAAGTTTTTAGAGACGATTTGGGCGAGAGCTTTTATATAGCCAAGGGACTCGATCAGTCTATTTTTGTCTTTGCCCAAAAAGAGTGGGATGAAATCCAAGAGAAACTTAGAAGCTTACCCCTGACTAGTAAGAAGGGAAGAGCCTTTACTAGAACTTTTAATGCTGGTGCTAGCAAGTGTTCTTTAGATGCATCTGGACGAATCCTAATTCCACAAAACTTAAGAGAGTATGCTGGTATAGATAAAGACACCTATGTTATTGGTGTAGGGACTAGAGTGGAAATCTGGGCCAAGGATGTTTGGGAACAGTATAACGAAGATGAGCTTAGCTATGATGAGCTTGCCGATAGCATGGAAGAGTTAGGAATTTAATATGGGTTTTACACATATAAGTGTTATGCCCCAAGAAGTGATGGACTACCTAGAAGTAAAACCTGATGGTATATACCTGGATGGGACCCTAGGAGGGGCAGGGCACGCTTCGGAAATTTTAAAAAGGCTGGATAAAGGTCTACTTATAGGAATAGATAAGGACGAAGAAGCTCTTCATTATAGCAGGAAAAAGCTAGGTGAACTGGGAGGAAATTTTGTTCTTGCCCGAGCAGATTTCTTTAATGCTGATCTGTTATTAGATGAACTGGAAATTGATAAGATTCAGGGAGCTCTTTTAGACCTGGGAGTCTCCAGCTATCAGCTGGATGAAGCCAATAGAGGCTTTTCCTATCATCAGGATGCTCCTTTGGATATGAGAATGAACCAGTGCCAAAGACTGGATGCAGCCTATATAGTTAATGAATATTCTCAGGAAGAACTAGCCAGAATCATCTGGGAATATGGTGAGGAGAAATGGGCTAAGCGGATAGCAGAGTTCATTGTTGAGTATAGGCCAATAAATACAACTTTAGAGTTAGTAGATGTTATAAAAAAAGCTATTCCTGCATCTGCTAGGGAAGATAAACATCCTGGAAGGAAGACCTTTCAAGCACTGAGAATAGCTGTTAATGGGGAGCTGGATAGCTTATCAGAAAGCATTATAAAGATTTTTAATAGGCTAGATAGTGGTGGAAGATTAGTTATAATCACCTTCCATTCGCTAGAAGATAGGATTGTAAAGCAGACCTTCGCATCATTACAAAAGGGATGCATATGCCCCCCCGAGTTTCCAGTATGTACCTGTGGACAAGAGCCTAGAGGAAGGATAATTACTCGCAAACCTTTAGTAGCTAGTTTAAAGGAACTGGAGTTTAACAGTAGAAGCAGGAGTGCAAAACTTAGGGTAATAGAAAGGATTTAAGATGAAACTGGATTTTGGTGAATTTGATAAGGCTTACAACGAAGATTTGAAGCAAAGACAAATTGAAGAAAAAATGAGTAAAACCCAAAAAAATGGAAACTTAGGTAATTTTCTTGGTAAGTTTTTTGTTGTTTTCCTTACCTTTTTCATTTTTGCCCTTATAATAAACGGTTTTGTTGAATTAAATCAGATTAAATTTGAGAATATTGAATTGGCTTATAGAATTGATGATTTAAACCAGGAGATAGAGCAACTACAGATTAAACTCAATCAAAAAACCTCAAGAACTATAATCGAAAAAGAAGCTATGGAAAAGCTAGGCATGGTCTATCCCCATGATGCCCAGAGAATTTCTGTGGAGCAAAGAAAAAGCTTTGCATTGTATCCAGATGGTATTAGTGCTATAGTTAGGGATGAAAGTGATCAAAATGCTAGTGGTGAATAAGAGGTATAATGAAAAATTCTAATAACAAGATATATGTCGCTTTCGCTGTCATATGTCTTATTTTTTTGGTGATATTGGCAAGGAGCTTTCAGCTTCAGGTTTTAGAACATAGAGAGCTTTCAGACAAGGCCATAGCTTTAAGTAAACTAGATCGAGACATTGAGCCCGTTAGAGGAGATATACTGGATTCTAATGGCAATGTTTTAGCAACATCTACTATTTATTATGATTACTGGGTAACCCAGGATGACATTAATTACGATAACTTGGATGATTCTGATAGGGAAAAGTTTGAAACAGAGCTAGAGTTTTTAGCTAAGTTGGTTTCCCTTACAAAAGAAGAATTAAGAAGTAAAATTTTCACTGAAAATGATAGTAATCTTGTAGCTAAACATGTAAGCAAAGAGGTTAATGATAAAGTAAAAGAGGATAAGCCTAGGTGGCTGGCTATTGTACCTAAGTATAAGAGGGTCTACCCTTATAAGAGTTTGGCCTGCCATCTAATAGGAGTAACCAACGAGGATGGAGTGGGGCTATCGGGTCTTGAGATGGGCTTTAATGATCAGCTAAGTGGAACCAGGGGAAAATATGTAATGGATACTGATTTACATGGCAATGCCCTGGCCCTTAGTGATACTAAACAGTACCCCGCAACAGATGGCAGCGTGCTTAAAACCACACTAGACATTAATATCCAGCAGTATGCTGATTATTGGAGCCAGGTGCTCTTAGAGGAAAGTAAAGCCTCCAGAGTTACTATTATTGTAATGGAGACAAAAACGGGAGCTATTAAAGCCATGTCTGCTCCTCCCTTCTTTGATTTGAATGAACCTTATAATCTTGAAGGTATAGATGATTTAACAGGGGAAGATTATGTTAATTTTCTTTATGAGACTTGGGGCAACCTAGCTGTTGAATCACTCTATGAACCAGGAAGTGTTGGTAAACTTTTTACAGTATCAGCAGGGCTTGAAGATGGAGTAATCGATTTAGATAGCCAGTTTTACTGCGATGGGTCCTATCATTTTCCTATTGATGGTGAGGATATATCTATTGAATGCTGGATTTATCCTGATGCTCATGGCCAAGAGGATACAACTACTGCACTAATCCAATCTTGTAATCCTGCTTTTATTCAGATGGGGACCCTAATTGGTGGAGAAAGGCTCTATCACTATTTAGAATCTTTTGGCATTGGCATGAGGAATAGGGTTCAGATTGGCAATGAGGCTTATCCAATATTGAATAAGCCCAGTAACATAGTAGAAGAGGCCACCTTGACCTATGGATATGGCTATGCAGTAACCCCTCTCCAAATGATTAGCTCTTTAAATAGCGTTGTAAATAGTGGAGACCTTATGCAAACTAGAGTTTATGAAGGACTCTATACTCCCAAGGGTGAACTTCTCGAGGATAATCCTGTAAAAAAACTTAGATCAGTAATAACTCCCCACACTTCTTCACTTGTAAGAGGTATGATGGAGAGCATTGTGAATGTAGAAGATGGAAAGCTTTATGAAACTAAGGGCATACCTATGGGTGGTAAGACCGGAACTACCATGCTTATGAAGGATGGAGTATATTCTGAAGATTATGGTAAAAGGTTGGCCTATTTTCTAGCAGCTCCTATAAATGATCCTAAGTATTCTATATATATTTATGCTGATCAGCCCGATGAAAGCTGGTCATCCACAAAACTATCTCCCTACGGGATAAATCTTATGCATGAGATACTCTACTATGATGGTTATGGAATTAGTCAGTTTGATGAAGATGCATTTGTTGAAGTACCTGTACTAGAAGGTCACTCACCTGAATCTGCCCTTCAGTATTTAATTGACATAGGCCTGGGAGCTATCTTCAAAAATTTTGATAGTAATGATGAAGATGCTAGGGTAATAGAGCAGTTTCCAAGGGCAGGAGAGAAGGTGCTCAAAGGCGCCCATATCATAGTAAACTTTGGGGCTGATATGTCTGGCTTATATGAGAATCCTAAGAAAAAAGGTCTTTACGAGACCTATATACCCGAAGGAACTTTAATGCCAGAAACCGAAGATTCCCATAATGATGATGACTATGAAGACTATGATGATTATGAAGACTATGATGATTATGACGATTACGATGATTACGATTATTATGATGATTACGATGATGATTAGTACCAAGGAGGAGATTAATGGCTAGAAGCTATACAAATGAAAGCATACAATCCCTCAAAGGCGCTGATAGGGTTAGAAAAAGGCCAGCAGTTATATTTGGTTCTGATGGAATAGAGGGCTGTAAGCACTCGGTTTTTGAGATACTTTCAAACTCTATTGATGAGGCTAGGGAGGGGTATGGTAATAAGATTATCTTAACCCATCATAGTGATAACTCCATTACTATAGAAGACTTTGGCCGCGGAATTCCTGTTGGCTATAATAGAAAAGAAAAAAAACATAATTGGGAGCTGCTTTTTACCGAGCTTTATGCTGGTGGAAAGTATAATACCAATGAGGGAGAAAACTACAGGTATTCGCTGGGGTTAAATGGACTTGGACTTACAGCCACCCAGTACTCATCTGCTTATATGGATGTTGTTATATATCGGGAGGGCAAGGAATATCTTCTCAATTTTGAAAAGGGAGAAGTAGTAGGAGATCTTAAGCAAAAAAAATCAGACCATCCTTCTGGTACAAAAATTAAATGGCTTCCAGATCTTGACGTATTTACTGAAATTGATATTGAACCAGCCTATTTTCAAAACCTGCTTAAAGAGCAGGCCGTTGTAAATAAGGGAATTAGATTTATATATATTAATGAAGCTCTAGATAGTAGGGAAGAGTATTATTATGAAAAAGGTATTGAAGACTACTTAGAAGAAATATCAGGTGGAAGTGAGTTTGTCCCTATATATAAGATAGAGGACCATGGCATGGGTAAGGATAGGGCTGATCATGCTGAGTACCATGTCAAATTCGAACTGGTTTTCACTTTTAATAATGATGTAAATAAACTCTCGTATTTTCACAACTCTTCATCTCTAACTTATGGAGGCTCCCCTGACTCAGCTGTAAAAACAGCTTTCATTTATGAGATAGATAAGTTCTTAAAAGCCACTGGCAAGTATAAAAAGAATGAGTCCATGATTAATTTCGTGGATGTGGAGGATAGTCTCCTTCTCATAT
This sequence comes from Clostridiales bacterium DTU036, assembly GCA_001512625.1. Lineage (GTDB taxonomy): Bacteria > Bacillota > Clostridia > Peptostreptococcales > Acidaminobacteraceae > DTU036. The sequence continues at coordinate 8,517 of LFTD01000079.1, forward strand.
GTAACTCATTTTCTTCTATTACATCCTATGAGAATCAAACAAAGAAGAGCATCACCAACCACTTTATCAGGAGCTTTTTAACTAATTCTATAAGAGAGCACCTGGAGATTATTTTTACTGAGAATCCAGATTCTATGAATAAGATTCTTGATCAGGTATTAATTAATAAGAGGAGCAGGGAAAAGGCTGAGGTTGCAAGAACCACTATAAAAAAGAGGCTCAGTGGGAAACACGATGTGTTTAATAAGGTTCCTAAGTTTGTAGACTGTAGGAGTAAGGACCCCAGTGAAAGGGAGCTCTTTATTGTAGAGGGCGATTCTGCTCTGGGAGCCTGTAAGATGGCTAGAGACTCAAATTTCCAAGCTTTAATTCCAGTCAGAGGTAAGATCTTAAATACCCTAAAATCTGACTACGAGAGAATTTTTAAAAGTGATATTATAATGGACCTTATGAAAGTAATAGGCGCTGGTATAGAAATCAAGTCCAAGCACAAAGTAGATGAGGATAGCTTTGACATTCAGAACCTGCGTTATGATAAGATTATTATCACCACTGATGCTGATGTAGACGGCTTTCAAATAAGGACTCTTATACTTACAGTATTTTATACACTAGCACCCACCCTTTTAAGAGAGGGTAAGGTATATATAGTAGAATCTCCTCTATATGAAATAGTCAGTAAGAATAAAAGTTATTTTGCTTACTCAGATATGGAGAAAAATGAATTAGTTAAAAAGTTAGATGACCCCAAGGCCAAAATACACAGGTCAAAAGGACTAGGCGAGAATGATCCGGATATGATGTGGAAGACTACAATGAATCCGGAAACCCGAAAATTAATTCAAGTGAAGTTTGATGATGAAAAAGAGGCACATTATACCTTTGAAGCTTTACTCGGGGATAACCTAGAGGAAAGAAAGTTTCTTATAGAAACAAAGGGGCTCGACTACTTAGATCAACTTGATCTGTCCTAGGATAGGGTGAACCTATCCTTTTTTCATGCATATTTCAAAGCAAATTGGGGTATAACTGTATCCCCAGATAATAAGCAGATTTATTACAAACCTTTAACACAAATAAGAAAGAAATACCTTGACCGTCAAAGTCATATGGGGT
>LFTD01000039.1 GCA_001512625.1 Clostridiales bacterium DTU036
CACGTTGAAACAGTAATTAAGATGAAGCATTGTGGAGTGGCTCGATAATACACATGCCATTACATAACTGCACTAAATAACCCGCACTTGTGGCTACAGTGTGGGTGTGGAGGTGCAAGATGAATAAAAGAAACCTTTTCAGAGTATTTAAAAAAGTGGCGTACTAGGAACTTATGAGCTCGATGTCTATGCTTTTATAGTAGACAAAATAAATAAATTAACTGTATTATAATACAGTGTAATACGATACAGTGAATAGAGGAGGTCATATGCTGTAGGAAGAGAAAAGGAACTAAAAATATTTATGAAAATAAAACAAGTTCCTTTAGCCAGTATCCCATATAATAATCGCTCTGAAAGCCCTTTTGTCATACTGGAAAAACATAAACTTAATAAGGGCTACCTAACCCACAAGGTAGTTTATGTAAAATTAGACAAGTCTGCGCTATCTAATTTCTTTAAACTCGTTTAATTCCTTCTAAGTCAAAATAAACATTCCTAGCTTTAAATGGCGCTGGGCTGGTATATTGCAGTTTGATTTTTTCTAAATCGCTAATTCTTTTAGAATGATAATAGGGCTTGTCAAAAGTCAATTTTTCATCTCTTAGCCATTTAGGTACCTCTAAATCGTGTAATTGTAAATAGTAATCTATCAAGCTGGATACTTTGGTTAAGTATACTAATTCTTGGTCAGTAGATAGTTCTAAATTAGGTGGGGTGTTTAAGCTTTCTATGAAGCTGGCATCCTGAGATTTTAGCATTTCTAACAACTGGTTTTAGCCAGTATCTTCATCAGGGTATTCAAAAAGCGCTTGTAGATATTTATTCCCAATCATATCCTAAATCCTCACCTAAATACTTAATAAAGTCTATCTGTCTTTCTCCTAATAGAGACCTTGGAATATAAGCAGAAACTACTTCAAGTAACCTCTCCTTTGTTTTTATATTTAAGTCTCTACATAATATATTTGCATCTAAGAAGTCCATTGCAGGCTCTGGTCTTGCTGCTAATACTTTCATAGCTAACAACTGCTCTGCTTTAGGTTTCAAAATTTTAAGGTTGGAGTATGTTTTATAAACTAGCTTATCTTCCTTTAAAATTGATTTTAAAGGTTCCTTTATTTCCTCATTTATCCAGCCTTCAGATAAACCGAATGCAAATTTGGTTAAATTTAAGATGTTCTCCAATAATTTTAAATTAGTCTCACTAAAAATACAGTCAATATCTTTAGTTGCGGGCCTGCTATCATAGACCATAGTCATTATAGATTCGCCGTAGACTGTTATTTCAAGTTGCAACTGATTCTCTCTTAATCTTTCGTTAAGGTATGAAAATATTTCCATCAGCTTGTCTTTATCCATTAGTCCAATCTTATTAATCATATCTTTATTACTCTCCCTAATGCGTTTGGCAATACAAAATATCTTGATTGGTTCCACCTAATTTATATCACAAACCAGTTTCTAAAACCCTTGAAACTAAAGCGGTTATTGTACTTAGCCTTCCATTTAAATGTCCCTTTGTTGTTGATAATATTTTGCTAAATAAAAAAAGAAAGTGAGCTTATCTGTGTTTTTTGCCTTGGCTTCACCTTCTTTTATTAACTATTTTAATTTAGATGTTTATAAAAAGAGCATTAGAGAAGATACTCAAAGTATCTGACTAGCCAGGAAAGGGCCTTTAGTAGGGCTCTTTTTTCTTTGGGCGCTTCCAGAGCCCCTGCTTGTCCTCCTTTGTAGCTATAGTCCTCTGCTACCTGGAGGCTGCTTTTCATATAATCCTCTAAGCCCTGGCTTAGGGCTCTTACTGCTTCCTCACCCTTTATTACTACCATGGATTCAGTGCTAAGATAGGTGCTTCTTGGGTCTCCATTAAAGGAGCCTAGCGCCATATAGTCATCATCAATTACAAAGGCCTTGGTGTGGAGGGAGTTAAGGGACTGGTATTCATAAATTTTTATGCCAGCATCCACCATCTCTTCTCTGTGGTTTAGATATCCTGCAAAGGCAGGGTAGTTTGGGCTAGAAGCCATGGAGTTTGTAAGTAGAGTCACTTCTACGCCCTCAAGGTCATCTGGAGTGAAGAAGTTTTTTATCATGCCCTTTGTAGGAATGGTGTAGGGGCTTTGGAAAAAGATTTTATTTTCTGCTGACTTAATAAGCTGGGAAAGTTCATACCAGACCCAGGGCTCTTTAGAAAACCTCTCTAAGGGGTTATGAATAAAGGTGATTTTTTCTGTTGGAAGGGATATCTCCTCAAGATCAAGTTCAAGTTCTAGGAGCTCCTGGTTGTGCTCTCTTAGGAGTTCAAGCTTTTCCCTAACCTCTAGATATTTGGCAAAAGCTCTCTTTTTTCTAATGAGGAAGACATTTCTCTTAGATTCCTTGGAAAACTTATGATTCCAGATCTCTTTAAAGTAGGCCTCCATCTCTTCTATAACACTGTCTTCTCTAGTGGACACTATGAGGACGTCTCTATCCAGGGTAACCCTATCTTCATACCAAACCGGATCAAAGTACTTATCACCAATGTTTCTTCCGCCAATCATGGCGTATTTGCTATCGGCAATTATGTACTTGTCATGCATCCTATTATTAAGGGTCCAGGGTAGGAGGGGGTTTAGGCGTTCATAGAACTTAATAGTCATATTTGGATGGAGCTTGGAGGCGTAGAGGATGGGTTTAAGGTCCTTTTTTATTCCATGGAAGATCCCATCAAGAAGAATATTTACCTGGACCCCTCTATCAGCAGCCTCTAAAAGAGCAGCAAAAAAAAGATCTGGGGACTCACCGGTTTCAATGGAAAAATAGGAGATGTTAAGGGTCTCCTGGGCATCTTTAATCAGCTTGAGCCTGGCCATACCAGAAAGGTCTGGCTGGTCTAGAATTATGACCCTATCAGGCCCCTCACTATCTGCCTGGAATCTGTCTAAGCTAGACTTTTTCATATATTCATCAGATACTTTTTTAGGCCTAATAAAAACCAAGACACCAGATATAAGTAGGTAGGCCAGACCTAGGAGGGCTGCTATTCTTTTTTTCTTTATTTTTTTCATATGCACCTCTAAAGGCTTCTTACCCCAAGCGGGCCTAGGAACACAAAAAAAGCCCTTTTTTATTTAGGGCTTAAAAATCTCTTTACTTGAATTTAACAGTTTCAACTCCCAGGTTTTCTAGAAGTCCTTTTGACTCCATCATCCTCTTTTCTGAAGGAGTTTTAAAGACATACTTATATTGGCTCAGGCCTAATTTATCGTACTTGTAGTTACCCAGCTGGTGGTAGGCTAGGAGCTCAATTTGGGCTCTTGGAACATGGCTCTTTATGAACTCAGCTGTTTTTATAAGGTTATCCTCATGGTCATTAATGTCTTCAATAAGGGGAATCCTAATAACTATGGGGATGTTTAACTTACCAATCTTTTTAAGATTATCTAGGATTAGCCCATTACTTTTTCCTGTAAGCTCTTTATGTTTTACTGGATCCATATGTTTAAGGTCAGTAAAGATAAAGTCCAGCTTTTCTATGGTCTCCTTTAGCTCTTCAAAGTTGAAGTAGCCCGAGGTTTCTATGGCCTGGTCTAGGCCCAGCTTGTAAAAATAGTCCACCATTGCCTTTAGGAAGTCCTTTTGATAGGTGGGCTCTCCACCTGAGTAGGTAATGCCTCCACCTGAGTGTCTATAGAAGATTATATTTCTTTTAATCTCTTCTACAACCTCTTCAAGGCTCACTTCTCTAACATAGGAATTATCAAAGTTCCAGGACTCTGGGTTGGCACACCACCTGCATCTCAGGGGACAACCGGCCAGAAAAATGGTTGAGCGGATTCCCTGGCCATCATGGACACTGAAGTGCTGGATGTTAAAGATTCTTCCCATGGTTTTTTTCAAAGCTCCTCCTAGAAGTTTTGGTGCTGAGTCCTAGCAATAATGGCTTCTTGCATTTCCTTTGATAGGTTGACAAACTGGGTGGAATAGCCTGCAACTCTAACAAGAAGGTCCCTGTAGTTCTCGGGGTTCTTCTGGGCCTTTCTCAGGGTCTCAGAAGATATGGTATTGAACTGGACATGGAAGGCTCCTAGGGAAAAGAAGGCTCTAACTAGAGAAGAAAGATTTCTTTTTCCTCTATTAGTTTCTAGCAGCTCTTGGTTGAGTCTTAGGTTAAGAAGTGTGCCGCCAGTGTGGACATCGTGGTTGATCTTGGCTGCACTTCTCATGGCAGCTGTAGGACTTGTCACATCACTTCCTACAAAGGGGGAGACTCCTTCGGTGAGGGGGGCCATGGCCCTTCTGCCACAGGGCAGGGCTCCTACAACCTTGCCTGTAGGTACATAGTTTGAGATACCCATAAAGGCGGTGTTAAAGTTTGAGCCAAAGATATCTGTGTACTTATTGGTTTCCTCATAGAAGAAGTCAGAAATCTCTATAGCTAGGTCATCTACATAGTCCTTATCATTGCCATACTTGGGCACTGCCAGGGCAAGCTCTCTAAGTTCATCATAGCCCTGCCAGTCAGCTTCAAGGGCTCTGGAGAGTTCTTCTAGGCTGGTAAGCTCTTTATCAAAGACCAGCTCTTTAACAGCGGCTAGGCCATTGGCAACAACTCCAAGTCCTATGCCCGTAAGGACAGGCCCCAGGTTGTACTTGGCCCCTCCCTTAGAGAGGTCCTGACCCTTGTCCATGCAGCCATCGACGGCTGAGGAGATAAAGGGTCTTGGAACCATTTCTGTATGAAGCTTTTGTGCTAATAGGCTTCCTATAACTGAGTGCTTTATAAGGTTTGCAAGTTCTAATAGGAAGGCTTCCTTTATTTCTTCAAAGCTCTCAAAGTCTTCTAGAGCCTTGTCAGTTACTCCAAGTTTTTTTCCTTCTAGCCTGGTTTTACCAGCATTTAGGCTAAACTCCAGGGCAGAACCAAAGTTTACATTGACAGCTGAGGTCCACTGGCCTGTCTTTCTAAAGTGGGGTACCACGCAGCCGCAGTTACTCCAGTCTCTGGCATCTACAGGGTTATAACCCCTTTGCATCAGCATCTGGGCTCCGGCCTGGTCTGAATGGATAGCGGGAAAACCATTTCCAGTAGAGACAAGCTCTGAGACTGCCATCATAAATTCCTCTGGGGAATCCGGGTGGATCCTGACGCTGAGGCCCGGCTGATGGGTCTTGGTTAGTTTAGTGGCTTCAAGGCAGATAAAAGAAAGCTCATTTGTACCATCCTTGCCACTCCTTGTCCTTCCTCCTACAGTGAGGTTTTGAAACTGGTTATATCCCGCAAAGTAGTTTGCTGTATTAGAAGATATGGTCCAGACCCACTCTGAGAGTTTAATCCAGAGGGCCTGGACAAGTTCTAGAGCCTTATCTCTATCAATAAGCCCCGCTTCAATGTCTTTTTTATAGTAGGGATAGACATATTGGTCAAAGCGGCCCAGGTTCATGGCCAGGGGGTTTTCAGAAAGAATTGCAGAGAGCTGGACAAACCAGACAAACTGCAGGGCCTCCTGGAAGGACTCTGGTGGGTTGGCGGGAACTCTTGAGCATATATAACTAATGTTTTCCAGTTCTTCTTTTCTCTTTGGGTCTTCTTCTAGGTCTGCTAGCTCCCTGGCCTTGTCAGAGTATCTTTGAGCCAGGGTCATTATTCCATCGGATATGAGAATTTGACCCTTATAGAAGTTAATCTTTTCCAGGTCTTCTAGTTTATGAGCCTCAAGGGTATTAAGATTATCCTGGGCTCTTTTCTTGATACCGAGATAGCCCTGGGGAAAGAGGACGTCCTCATAGTCTGGAGTAATCTCTCCTATGGCCTGGCGCCATTTAGAGTCATTGTCAAGGATTCCAGTATCTATTAGGAGCTGGGCAGTATCTTCTGGAACCTGGCTTAAAAAGGCCTCCTCAAGGGACTGGCCCTGCCAGTAGGGGAAGATTTCTTTTCTCAAATAGTTCCTATTTTCCTCGGAGATGGTGTAGGGGTCTTGAGGCCTTTTTTCAAAGCTGTCCATTTCCCTATCTACCCAGGTCCAGGAAAATTCAGGGGTTAGGATACCTGTTTTTCTATAGTTTCCAGAGCTGCCTACAATAAGTTCACCTTCATAAATATTTACTGGGAGCTCTCTGCAGGTGTCTAAAAAGGCCTGGGCCCTTCTTAGCTCTACGGCTTGACCTTGAGTTTTTTTATGGGACTGGGTCCAGATCCTACTTCTTTCAACACAAATAGAGGGTTTTTCATTTATGTAGCTTTGTCTTGCGGCTTCTATTCTTTGGCTATTCATTTATTTCCTCCACTAGGTTTGGATAATAGATTATGTTGGTGAAATCAAGCTCTTTATCGGTTTTGTTCATGTAGATGTGTTTCTTATCTGATTTAAACTTAAAAGCGTCTCCTGGGCCTATTAGGTAGGTTTTTCCAGAAAGTTCAAGCTCCAGCGTTCCATTATTGACTAGGATTAGCTCCTCTGTACCAGGTTCATGGGGCTCAGATAGAGACCGGGCCCCTGCTTGTAGGCTTATTGAGAGGACCTCATATCTTTTCTCTGCATCGAAGGGGCAGATAGGATAGATCTTAAAGCTGCCCTGGTCTTCTACCATTGGTTGAATATCTGCTTTTTTAATTAGCTGGGCCTGGGGCTCCATGGCTACTATCAGGCTGGTCAGGGAGACTCTAAGGCCTGCAGCAATCTTCCAGAGGGTTTGCAGGGTGGGGTTTGATTCTTCTCTTTCAATTTGACCTAGCATGCTCTTACTGACACCTGTTAGTTCTGCTAGGCCCTCTAAACTTAGTTTTCTTAGTCTTCTTATTTCCCTTAGGTTTTCTGCCACTATCTTATTTATCTCATCCATCACGGTCTCCATTGCTCGTTTTGTGCGTTATAGCGGTTCTTGTGGATATAATAACATCTTTTGGCTTATAAATCAATAAAAATACAAATAAATAGGGGCTTAT
>LFTD01000099.1 GCA_001512625.1 Clostridiales bacterium DTU036
TCTTCAATATACTCATAGAAGACAAAGGCTGAGATATAGACCTCCCCATCCTCTACAAGAAGAAAGACAAGCTCATTATCTATATCTTCCATGGGACTAGTAAAGGTGATTTCTCCTTTATTATACCTATCCTCAAAGGAGCCCTTCTCCCCAGTGATTGGTCCTTCTACAAATGAGCCAGGACCTCCTCCTAACTGGTAGTTAACAACTTTTCTTACAGTTTCAAGTACCTTCTCTGGGTCTTCTCCAAGAGACTCTATCTGCTCTCTACTGCTTAGAAGCTCTCCGCTATAGTTATCAATAAAGAAAGCAGTAGCAAAGGACATGTAGTCAGCGCCATTATAGTACTCTTCATCCTGCCTTATGATAACGGTACTTACATCTCCTGAATCAAATACCCTTACATTCTTATTAAATAAGGTAACATACCCAAGTTCATAAAGCTGCCTTGCTTCATGATCCTCCTTTATTAACTGCCATCTATCAAAAGCATATTCAAAATGCCCCTCATTTATCAGGTCCTCTGCAGTCTTTACAAAATTCCCTGGGCCCTCAATTTTTGGAAACTCAAAATAACTTTTAGCACTAGAAAGCTTTGGCTCCTCACTAGTTTCTAAATTTGTGTAAAGATAAGCTTCATCTATTATCTGACTAGTAATGGTAAGGCCTTTTTTAGGGTCCCTTTTAAAGTCAACTAGACCCTGGCCCCCCTTTAGCTGCCTGCCATCTTCATCAAAGTAGTACTTCTTAGCTCCCACCTGCTGCCAGCCAGTTTGAACCAGACCCTCTTCACTGGAGAAGTAGCTATCGCCCTTATATTCATTTAGGCCATAGACAAGCCTCCCCTGATCATCAAAAAGAAATATATCTCCATCTAGACTAAGCCTTCCCACCTGCATAAGGCCCTGATCATCAAAATAATAAACTTCTTCATCAATCTTATACCAGTCAGTTAATGGCTTACCAGCTTCATCTAGGTAGTAGCGACCGCCATCCCTATCTACCCAGCCAGTGGTAACTTCATCCTGAGTTTCTACCGAATCATCTGGTTCTGGTTCTTCTTCAGTAATAACTACCTCTTCTGGGTCATCATCTGGCTCAATAGGCTTGTCTTCCTTTCCCATACACCTTGTCACAAGTAGAAGGAACAAAATAACTAGGATAAGGGCCATGGGCCTCTTTCTTTTTTTCCTAACCTCTTTTTCTAATTTAGGATTAGAAACCTCAACTGGCTCCTCTATGTTAATGCTAGGAGTTTCTTCAGAAGGACTAACTTCTACTTCTTCCTGTTTTACAAGAGGATCTACTTTCTCCACCACTGCTGCCCCACAGTGGGGACAGAACTTATCATCCTGGCTAAGACTACCTCTACAATATTCACAGAGCTTTGGCATGGCAACCTCCCTTCATTCCTATATGTTTAAGTATATAGTTTAAGTACTATAAAGGCTATATCTATTAACAGATAAATTAACTATTTTGCACCTGATAAAGCCCATTTCCTGCACTTTAACCAGTCTACGGTATTTGCACCACCAGATTAGCCAAGATTTAAAGAATTAGCAAATCAAGTTTTTAGCCCAATTATCACCTGTCCCCCTACTAAATGTTATAATCGGTTTTAGAAGGATATATAAGTAAAAGAAGATATAAAACTTATCCACCCCAAAACAGGAGGAAGAATGCAAACCAAATTAACTAAACTACTAAACATCGAATACCCCATCATCCAGGGCCCCATGGCCTGGGTTTCAGATTCAAGCCTAGCCTCTGCTGTATCAAATGCAGGAGGAGCAGGAGTCATTGCCTCAGGGGG
>LFTD01000064.1 GCA_001512625.1 Clostridiales bacterium DTU036
GTTGTTTTCTTCAAAAATCATAGCTAAAAGTTTTCTTTTTCTTTCATCAAATTATCCATAAATTCTTATCTAAGCTATTATTTATAATAAAGCTAGTTAAAGTAATTATGATTCCGAGTGTTGTTTTAGGTATAAGAGACAGAACTTTAAACTGTTTTATCCTTTTTCTACTTCAATTAACCCCAACTCACTTTACTATCTACTAGTATATTGGTTACTTGGCAAAAATCAAAGAAAATCTGTTAATTAAGATTTTCCTTTATCCGATTTCGTTTTCTGGGAATTAGTTAGAATATCGAATGAAATGGTAAGATAGTACTAATAGATCAAGGAGATCTACCATGTTATCAAAAAAACAACGAACTCAATAGGATGAAGAGTTCAAAAAGCATGCTGTTTGCATGAGTAATTTTAGTGAGCGAACTATTAAAGAAGCTTACCGACAGCTTGGGTGTTCAGCCATAGCTTTTGCATCGCTGGAGGTAGCTCTATCCTCCTGAAGGCGAAAAGACAAAACTTTCAGAAGCCAATGATGAGAATAGTGCCCTTAGGCAGCGCATAGCTGAACCTGAAGAGAAGAACTATATCCTATACCCTAAATACCCTAAAGGGCACAGATGGCACGGGCATAAAGCTAAGGCCTTCTTCGCAAAGAATCAAAAGTAACAATAACAGACTGCTACAAATTGATACCTTGATGGGCATGGTCGGAAGAAGAACCCTACACCAAGTCGAAGTGAGCAAAAGTATTAGGCGTATCAACATCTGGTTACTATAGTTAGCTAAAAGAGCGTGATAACCGTATAAGCCGCAAGGACCAGCTTTGCCCCTTTGTCCTTCAAGTCTTCAAAGAAGGCTGGGGGGTTATGGCGCAGAAAGAATCTGTGGTATCCTTCGGACTCGTGGGATAAGGGCCTCTTTTCCTGTGGTATCAAATGTTATGAGAGAGGGAGCCTCTTTTCAAGGCACTTAAAACCCAAACAGCATCACTTACGGACAATAGGGCAGCAAGGGATGACAGCTATGAAAATCTTGTTAGAGACATAGAAGTAACGGAACGTTACCAAGTATTAAACAGTGATATCACCTATATTCCTACAGCTCAGGGCTTTGAATACCAATGCAACATAATCAATATTTACACCAAAGAGGTTCTAGGTACAGCCCAGGGCCCAAATATGAAGGCTGATTAAAGAGATCATATGACATGCTAGGCTCTTATTATCACATTTTACTAGCTATGACTTTTATGCTAACTGATTTCTTTTTTAGAAATGAATCATAGCAAAATTAAAAGAGAAATATATAGACCCAATAAATTGACTGCCATAAAAAAGTTTATACTGATATAATTGCAGACAGACAAATAAAGAAAAAATAAGAGGAAAAGATATGACTTTAAAAGAAATTGGAATTATCCATTCCCCCTACAAGATTAAAGAAGATGCCCCTAGACAAGGTAGATTAAAAGATAATACTTTTAAAATCGAGGTCTACCCCGAATATGCCCCGGGCCTAAAGTGCCTGGACAGTATCAGCCACCTAATGGTCCTTTACTGGGCAGATAAGTCAGATAGGACTACTCTTCAGGTAGATAGAGAAGAGGAGCTAAGAGGGGTCTTTGCAACTAGATCTCCTTCCAGGCCCAATCCTATCAACCACTGTGTGGCCAAAATTCTTAAAATCGAGGATAACATTCTCACTGTTGATGGCCTGGATGCTCTAGACCAGAGCCCACTTATTGACCTAAAACCCTATGCACCAGCCATAGATATCGTTGAAGATGCTTGGGGCTGGGCAGTCGAAGAGACCCAAAGACTTGCCCAGGACAAAGAATAAACATTAAAAACTAAACCTGTTGGACTTAGGGCAGCAGGTTCTTCTTTTTTATCCCCCCCTAGGGCTTGTAGGGCAGTATTTTACTTACTATAATGGGATACAATAGCTTGTTTTGTCACCTTTAGACAAAAAACCAGCTAATAAAATAAAAATATTATAAATAATCTTGATAAATTTATGCGAAACAAGGTTAATAGTAATTGTAAGGAGAGAAAATGTATAAATTTAAGAGAAAAACCAGCCTGCTACTAGTTCTATTACTTCTTTTTGCCATGATAGGATGTGGCAACAAAGAAGCTGCCAAACCAGATGAGGAAAATGAGACTCAAGAGAAAGAAGAAATAATAGTTGATACAGATATAAAAGAAGATGAAGAAAGTGGAACTAGGCTGATTGTAGACTCTACAGGTAGAGAGGTAGAGGTTCCCCGTGAAATAAAGAGTATCATCTGCTGGAATGCCAGTGCCCTAAGATATACCAGCTATATGGGAGCCCAAGACCTAGTAGTGGGAGTTGAAGACTATGAACAAAAGCAGTCCCTAGCAAGACCCTATAACTACCTAAATTTTGACCTATTTAAAGACCTGCCTGTAGTAGGCACCAATGGTGAGCACTATATTGAAGAAGCTCTTTCTGTGAATCCAGATGTTATTGTTATGTCCACCCTCAGTCAAAAAAACTTCGAAGACGGTTCTAATGCTGATCAGCTTCAGGAAACTCTAGGTATCCCTGTGATAATGATAGCTGCCAGTGAAGAAATGATGGATGAAGATGCCTATGAGGTCTTTGAAATCCTAGGTCAGCTCTATAATAAGGAAGATAGGGCTAAGGAACTCATAGCCTATATGGACGAGATAAAAGAAGACCTAGATAAAAGAGTGGCAGCTGTCTCTGAAGAAGATAAACCCACAGTCTATGTAGGTGGGGTCAGCTTTAGAGGGGCCCACGCTCTAGATGGTACAGAAGCTAACTACGGACCTTTTAAAGCTATAAAAGCCAAAAACCTAGCCAATGAAATCCAAGACAGTGGAGCCTTTAATGTGGACCTAGAGCAGATTCTAGCCTGGGATCCTGATGTGATTTTTATAGACTTTAATGGGATGGAACTAATAAGTGAAGACTATCTAACAAATCCGGAATTCTATGAGCAGCTAAAAGCTAATAAAGAAGGGCGTGTCTTTTCACAGATTGCCTTTCGCTCCACCGGAATGAACCTAGATACCTCACTAATTAACACTTATTATGCTGGAACTATCCTCTATCCAGAAGAATTTTCAGATATAGACCCTGTAGAAAAGGCAGAGGAAATTTTCAATAAATTCCTAGGCCAAGACTTCTACAAGATTCTTAAAGAGAATGGAAATGAATTCAGAACAATTAAAATTGGAGAATAGAAAAAAAGATTCTAATTACAGGAAAAACAAGGTCAAGAGTATAACTTTTTTAATAGTTTTGTTTATCATTTTGCTTGTAACCATTGTTATATCCCTTTGGGCGGGCTCCTATGGAACCACATTTAAGGATATAATCCAGGGGATCTTTAATAAAGCTCCAGACAACAGGATAAATATTGTGGTAAGAAATGTGCGCCTACCTAGAATCTTTACTGCCATAATTGCAGGGGCTGGACTGGGGGTTGCTGGCTGTATCCTTCAAGTAATCCTCTCCAACCCTCTGGCATCAGCATCCACCCTAGGAGTTTCCCAAGGGGCTGTTTTTGGAGCTGCCTTTGCCATTATTATCCTCGGAGCTGACTCAACAGGAGGAAGTCTTCTTATAACTGCTTCTTCCTTTATTGCCTCTATGGGGGTAGCCCTGATAATACTAGCCTTGTCTAGATTTAGGCAGATCTCTCCGGAGTCAATAGTTCTAGCAGGGGTTGCCATCAGTTCTTTGTTTTCTGGTGCCACTACTCTGCTCCAGTATTTTGCCGATGAGGTAGCACTAACCTCCCTAGTTTTTTGGACTTTTGGGGACCTGGGGTCTACTAACTGGAGCCAGATAAAACTTATGGCTTTAGCAGCTCTGGTTATTAGCATATACTTTATCTTCCGCCGCTGGGACTTTAATGCCCTACTCAGTGGTACTGAGACAGCAATTAGTCTTGGTATTAATGTAAAAAGACTAACCGTTGTCAATATGATTCTATGCTGTCTACTAACAGCAACTATCGTTTCTTATATAGGACTTATAAACTTTATTGGCCTGGTTGCTCCCCATATAGTAAGAATGATAGTGGGTAATAACCATGTCTATTTAATTCCAGGTTCCATTCTGGCGGGTTCTACCCTACTGCTACTTTCAGATTTATTTGCCAGGACTGCCATCAGTCCTATCATCCTACCCATTGGTGCAATAACCTCCTTTTTAGGAGCACCCCTCTTTTTATATCTCTTATTTAAAGGGAGGAAAAAATATGCTGAAAATTAAAGACCTCTGCTACCGCTATTCCACTGGACCTCAGATCCTAAAAGATATTGAGTTTTCTATGGAAGAGGGAAAGTTTCTCTCCATCCTAGGCAATAACGGAGCAGGAAAAAGCACCATGCTAAAGTGTCTTAATAAGGTTATTGTTCCCAATAGAGGTAGTGTTCAAATGAATGGCGAGGAGATCCTCTCCATGCCTCCCAGAAAAATTGCCCAGAAGATTGCTTTTGTGGCCCAGACCATCCCCTCCACCCAAATGACTGTCCAGGATATGGTTATGCTGGGCAGGAAGCCCTATATGACCTGGGGCTTTAGTGAGGAGGACCATAGGATAGTTTACGAGTCCCTAGAGGCTCTGGACCTAATCTCCATGAGAGGGCGCTTTCTAAATGAACTCTCAGGTGGAGAAAGACAGAAGGTTATGCTAGCTAGGGCCCTGACCCAGCAGCCTAAGCTTCTTTTATTAGATGAACCCACCTCCAGCCTGGATATACAAAACCAGTACCAGGTCCTGGATATTGTCAGGGATATCTGCCACACAAGGGGAATTATGGCCATGGTGGTTCTCCATGACATCAACCTAGCCCTGGCCTTTTCTGACGAGTTTCTTTTAATGAAGGAAGGTTCTGTTTATGATTATGGAGATAAGGACATCCTTGATAGAGAAGCTCTAAAACAAATCTACAACATAGGCGGAGAAATAGTAGAGGTTAAAAATCGAAAAATGATCCTGGTAGACCAGGCCTAATAAAGAGGAGAAAAATGAATAAAGCTATTTGGAATAAATGCGTTGAATTTCATGGCCATGAATGCCCAGGCCTGACCATTGGTTACAGGGCCTCACTTTATGCCATAGAACTCTTAGAATTAAAGATGGAAGACAAGGAGATCCCAATCTATCTATCTGATGATGAGCAGCTAGTCTGCATCTCTGAAAATGATGCCTGTGGCATTGACGCCATCCAGGTTATAATGGGCTGCAGCGTAGGCAAGGGCAACATGCTCTTTCATATGAGAGGCAAATCAGCCTACTCCTTCTATGATAGAAATACTGGTAGGTCTATAAGACTAGTCCTAAAACCTGCAGAAAATCTTTCTCGAGATGAAAGTTTTGACTACTACCAAACCTGCCCCTTTGAAGACATGTTTGAAGTAAAGGAAACCACCCTTAAGCTTCCTGAAGAAACCAGGATTTTCAGGTCTATAAACTGCTCTTCCTGTGGTGAAAAGACCTCAGAGAATTTTATCCGGCTCCAGGGAGATGAAAGGCTCTGCCTAGACTGTTATACTAAATACGATAGATTTTCTATTTAGCCTAAAAAAGCAGAAAACCCTCCCCGGTATAATCTACCAAGAGAGGGTTTTTCTCTTCTTAACTACTTAATAAAGGTATCTATGGCCCTATTTAGGTTATCAATCACCTCATCATCACCAGATTCAATAGCATCTACAATGCAGTGTTCGATATGGTCCTTAAGTATAACCTTACCCGCATTATTAAGAGCTGCAATAACAGCGGACAGCTGAATTAATACTTCGCCGCAGTCCCTACCGGTCTCAACCATCCTAATTACTGATTCCAGATGGCCGCCAGCTCTGGAGAGGCGATTTATAACAGCCTTGGTATGCTGATGCCCATGGGTATGTCTATGGCTATGGCCTTCTTCCTGACCAGCAGGCTTCCTATTTAGCTTATCTTCTGTCATCTTTGACCCTTTCTGCTTACATACTATTTAAATCCTAATACCTAGGTTTTTTGCTTCATCTTCTTTTTTCAACTTACTATATATTTTACCATAAGAAGAAGAAAACCGCCTGCATTTATAGGAAGACGAGAGTTTTTATACTAGTTTCCTAAGAAATATCTAGACTTCCCATATATCTACAATTCCCCAGCCTTAGTCTTCTCTCTTTAATTCTAAAAGGGGAGTTCGTTATAATATCGGATGAAATGGTAAGATAGAACTAATAGATTTAGGAGGTCTA
>LFTD01000017.1 GCA_001512625.1 Clostridiales bacterium DTU036
TGGTCAAAAATTGAAATTTGGTGTATACTATTCATGAGAAAACTCCTTTCGGGTACTTGTTTAGCTTTCACTAGCATTATACCATGAAACGCGAGTTTTCTTTTATTTTTCAAGTAAAACTAAGGTTTTATTTCTCCTGTGACACAGGTGGTAGGAATATCTATGAAAACCCTATTTAAGAACCCTTTTTCCAGTATAATCAGAGCTTTTTGGTAGAAAAAGTATTTAACAACTCACCTAGGCCTTTAAATTCAAAGCCTCTATACATCGCAATTACCTCATACCTCAAAGTTAGTATCTTATTTCTTGTGATTTTAGTAGAAAATAACAAGGGACTGCCGGGAAATAGATAGCCTTTTAAAAGAGATAGCACTCCGAAAACCTAGTGGTTGAGGAATGCTATTTTTGTCTAAAATTATAAAAAAAGACAGCGATTTCTCACCGTCTCTTCCCGCTACATTGATAATGATGGAAGGGAGCTAAGGTACAAGAGGACTGAGGTAAGCCACAGAGATGGTTATAAAAGGATCTTTGAAGTATATGCTTCTAGTGACTGTGATGGCTGTGCCCACAAGGAGAGCCGCCTGCACAAATATGACAAGACCAAAGATATAGATAAAAACAAGGTGATGAAGATAAGCGAAAACTGGGAAAGATTAAAGGCACTCTCCCATAAGAACATCCAAAGTGAAGAGGGCATCATAAATAGACAGATACGCTACATCCAGACCGAGGGACACTTTGGGGACATCAAAGAGAATAGTAAGTTTAGAAGGTTTAATTATAGGAGTAGGAGGAAGATCAGTAAAGAGTCTCTCATCCATGCCTTAGATCGTAATCTTAACAAGTATCATAGGTTTATACATGGAGAGATATAGTGATTTGGGGGAAAACAGAGGAGAAATCGACCCAAGAAATGATCTGCTCAAAAGTTGGTGTAAACTGTTTTATTGTACTCAATAAATAAGCAGATCTCTAATAAAAAGAGGCTTATATTTTGGTACGCCTTTTTTATTTGCTCTAACATGAAAAAAGAAAAAGGTGAAAAAATAGCCCCTGAGTTTAAGAATAACCCAGGGGCCACATCAACTTTAATATTTGGAACTCTTTTTAGCAACTAAGTGCAACGGCTCCATCTCTACTACTGTCTAGCCAATCCAAACACCATTATTATCTACTAGATATCCATCTGGTGTCATAGTGCCAGAATACATCTGTCCTGATTTTGTATCAAAATAGTACCACTTGTTATTAATCTTGTGCCAGCCTATATACATGGCCCCGTTGCTAGTACTCAAGTAATACCATTCGCTACCAAGTTTTAACCAGCCAACCCGCATAGCGCCGTTGCTGGTACTCAAGTAGTACCATTTGCCACCAGATTGTACCCAGCCAACTCTCATAGCGCCGCTATCACTTAGCAGGTACCATTTGCCTCCATCACGAATCCATCCTGTTTGCATAGCACCTTGATCATTTAAGAAATACCACTTGCCGTCTGATCTTACCCATCCAGTTTGCATGGCACCTGTATCTCTATCCAGAAAGTACCATTTGCCACCGGATTGAATCCAACCAGTAAGTTTTTCACCCTTGCTATTGTAATAGTACCAAGTACCATCTACCTCGTTCCATCCATTAATACTTGTACCACTTGTACCATCTTGCTTGGCATCATCAAAGGTTGCTGTTGCATTATTCAGAGCAGAAACTGCACTATCTACCTCTGTCTGGGTAGCTTCAGTGTTATCCACTACATCCTGAGCAACTGTAATAGCAGTTTGATAGGCATCCTTAACAGCTTGTGTTACCCATTTATTACTAGTATTTACTTCACTTCCATCTGCACTAACTGCAACGCTGACTATGTTGGCGTTGGCTGCAGAAATAGCTGTTGTCAAAGCTGACTTATTTACTGAAGGGCCTGCTCCAGTATCGAGCTCAAATAGATAAACTTCGCTAATCGTAGTACCACTTGAGCCTAGATTACCGAAGTAAATCGTACTTCCATCCTGACCCAATAAAACTCCAAAATGCTTTGATAAACCTGTGCTATACGTACTTAACCTTTTCTCATCATAGTCATAAAACCAGTCGCTGTAGCTAGCGCCAATCTTGGCATCAACTAATTCTAGACCCTTACCTCCTGAATTATTAGGTCTTACCAAAAACATCAATCCATTTTTAACACTAAAAGACTCGCTGTCCTCATTAATCAAAAATTCCCAGAGCATTGTCGCATCTGCTGCTACTGATAACCTGTCCCCACTAACAGTCACTGATTCTCCTTTTAGAAAATCTTCACCACCCGACGTGAATTTCTCGTTAGTCAGGATATAGTCGTTGCCGTCTAACTTCCCTACTATCAAGTACTTGCCACCATCTACTGGTTCTTCTACTAGCATATAATCAGCTACAGGATTTACCTTAGTTCCATCCTCCTTAGCTTCATCAAAGGTTGCTGTTGCATTATTCAGAGCAGAAACTGCACTATCTACCTCTGTCTGGGTAGCTTCAGTGTTATCCACTACATCCTGAGCAACTGTAATAGCAGTTTGATAAGCATCCTTAACAGCTTGTGTTACCCATTTATTACTAGTATTTACTTCACTTCCATCTGCACTAACTGCAACGCTGACTATGTTGGCGTTGGCTGCAGAAATAGCTGTTGTCAAAGCTGACTTATTTACTGAAGAGCCTGCTCCAGTGTCGAGCTCAAATAGATAAACTTCGCTAATCGTAGTACCACTTGAGCCTAGATTACCGAAGTAAATCGTACTTCCATCCTGACCCAATAAAACTCCAAAATGCTTTGATAAACCTGTGCTATACGTACTTAACCTTTTCTCATCATAGTCATAAAACCAGTCACTGTAGCTAGCGCCAATCTTGGCATCAACTAATTCTAGACCCTTACCTCCTGAATTATTAGGTCTTACCAAAAACTTCAATCCATTTTTAACACTAAAAGAATCGCTGTCTTCATTAATCAAAAATTCCCAGAGCATTGTCGCATCTGCTGCTACTGATAACCTATCCCCACTAACAGTCACTGATTCTCCTTTTAGAAAATCTTCACCACCCGATGTAAATTTCTCGTTAGTCAGGATATAGTCGTTGCCGCCTAACTTCCCTACTATCAAGTACTTGCCACCATCTACTGGTTCTTCTACTAGCATATATTGTTCTGCAGCAAATGATACATTCATAATAGGAGCAAAGATGCTTAAGACAAAAGAAAAAACTAATAACAAGGATAGAAATGAATTCCAAACTTTTTTGTTTATTCTAAAAAAAGTAAAATTTAACATTTTTAAGTGCCTCCATTTATTGAAATTGTTAGAAATCAGGGACAACATGAGTTGTCCCTGATCCAGTTATTATTCTTTATTTCCAAACACCATTTTCATCTACATAGTATCCATCAGGTGTATAGGCATTTACAAACATTTGGCCACTATTCTTATCGAAGTAGTACCACTTGCCATTGATCTTTTGCCATTCTACCTGCATTGAACCGTTGCTTAGGCTTAGGTAATACCATTTACCATTGTTTATTAACCAGCCTACTCTCATGGAACCATTGCCAGTATTTAGGAAATACCATTTGCCATTATTTTGTAACCAGCCAGTTCTCATAGCTCCACTACTTGGGCTTAGATAGTACCACTTGCCACCATCTTGCAGCCAACCAACCTTCATGGCTCCAGTAGCCTTATCTAGGAAATACCACTTACCGCCGTCATTTAGCCAGCCCTTTGTCATACTTCCATTATCATAGTGATACCAGGTGCCTCTATCATTTTCCCAGCCATTCTTAACTACAACTGGTGCTTTTACTGTAACGTTAGCAAAAGCATTTTTTCCACCATCATCTGTTGAAACAAGGATTACAGCAGTACCAGCGGCAATAGCCTCAACCTCTCCAGACTGATTTACTGTGGCTACCTCTGTATTAGAGCTTGACCACTCGACATTCTTGTTGTCTGCATCACTTGGAGTAACGGTGGCAACTAGTGTAGCTGTTTCTCCAATTTCTAGTTCTAAATTATCCTTGTCTAAACTAACGCCAGTAACCTCTACAGGAGCTGGACCCTCTTCAAATTTATAGAGATAGATCTTGCTCACTGTTGTTGAGTGATTACTATCATCAGTCCAACCATCATTGGAGAAATAATATGTCTGTCCAGAATTCCTAATTACAAATGAAAAATCTTCACTTACCTGGGTGCTCCTGGCATAGAGCCTGTTTTCAGATTGGTTATACATCCAATCGCCATAATCTGCAGTTGGTTTGCTAGACTGTAGAGTCAAAGAGATTCCACCTTGTTCAGGTCTTCTTATATAGTTATTGCCATTCATTATATTATTGCCGTTTCCTGAAGCAACAAAATTCCAAATCATTGTCGATTCGTTAATACTGCCTGATGCAGTATCACCTTCAATAGTTACTAGGCTTCCCTTAAGAAAATCGCCACCAGTAGCTGAAAAGGTTTCAGTGGTTAAGGCATAGAAATCGCCATTTTGCGCTTGACCAACAACCAGATATGATTCACCACTAACAGGAGCATCAACCCTCACATACTGTCCTGCAGCAAAAGAAAAGTTAAGAACGGGTCCTATAGTCCCTAGCAACAAAGTGAAAACCAACAGTAATGAGACAAGTGATAAATTAGACTTACGATTCGTTTTTAACATTCTGTAAACCTCCGTTTAAATTTATTGTAATCGGGGGATGACCAACCTCATCCCCCTACTTTTAACTAATTAATTCCAAACACCATTCACATCTACATAGTACCCATCTGGTGTATAGGCATCTGCATACATCTTTCCACTCGAACTATCAAAGAAATACCATTTATTATTAATTTTTTGCCAACCTGTTTGCATGGATCCATTACTTATATTCAAGTGGTACCAAAAACCTTTATCTAGCAGCCAACCAACTTTCATGGTGCCATTTCCAGGATTGAGATAATACCATTTACCATCACTAAGGACCCATCCAACCCTCATAGCACCATTGTTAGTATTCATATAATACCATTTGCCACCTGACTGGACCCAACCAACTCTCATGGCTCCAGTACTGTTATCAAGGAAATACCATATGCCAGCATCTTTTAACCAGCCAACATCTTTATTCCCTTCATTATTGTAGTGATACCATCTACCGCCTTCTGAATGCCAACCAACTTTTGTAGGTCCAGTTGCTGTCACTGTTACATGAGCTTCACTCATAAATCCTCCATCATCGGTAGTAACAATGATAGTAGCCGGACCAGCTGCATAAGCAGTTACTCTGCCTTCAGAATTCACATTAGCAACCGAGGGATTAGAGCTTATCCAAGTCACAGCCTTATTATCCGCTCCAGCAGGAGAAACTATTGCAACTAAATCTTCAAATTCACCAACTTCTAGTTCCAAGGAAGTTTTATTGAGAATAACGCCAGTCACATTAGTCACTTGTTTCCATTTGGCATAAAGAGTCATATTACTATTTACAGGAGTTGATGAAGTGAATACATTGCTAAACCCTGAATCACTATACCAACCTTCAAAGCTATAACCCGTTCTTTCAGGAGTTGGTAAATTTATTGTACCCCCTGACTCAACTGTCACGGAGTCTACCGACGACCCACCATTAGAGTTAAAGTCTACTCTGTAGTTTGTAACTGCCCCAGTAGAAAATATAGTAACTGAACCAGTAGATGTTGTTGCTCCCTGAAGATTCTTATAAGCGAAATCTATCAAAATACCTGAACCAATGTCTGAGAAATTAGCCAAAAGTCCATAGGCATTGTTATTCTTATAACCATCCCTCATAGATCCATGGGCTAGATAGGTGAAATTTATTGTTCTATCACCTGAAGGGATTCCTATGATATCCCCCTTATAAAATATCTGGCCGTACTTGGGATCTTCTACTGTGTGATTGTGGCCCCAAAAAAAGATTGTGTTTTCGTACTGATTTAATACATCTAGAATTTGATCAGCATTACCTGTATTCCTACCACCATAAGCATGTATGGGCATATGACTTAACACCAGAACTGGTTTACTTTTGGGTATAGAACTTAACTGATTACTTAAATCACTTATGGCATCAAGATTGAAGGAGCCTGGGTTATAGTTATCATTTTGATACTCCCAAGAAGTATCTAAGACAAAAATAGCGTAGTCGGTCCCATTATAAGCTAGACCCGTTGGAAAAATAGCGTTTTTAGGATCATGGTTACCCCTGACCAGAGTAACCTCAGAACTGGGAAACTTACCTTTCACTATATTTTCTGCCTGCTGAGCATACGAGACTCCAGCATGTCTGTGGTAATTTAATAATACATAGTTTGGAAGTTATAAATACAATAAAGAGTAATTGCC
>LFTD01000102.1 GCA_001512625.1 Clostridiales bacterium DTU036
ACTAAAGACTTTTTATGCCATCCTTCACTTTACGGATGTAGCTTTTGACACTATAACCAATTATAGATAGTAAAAATATTAGGCTTATTTAAAAAAAACCAATAATCAGGTAGATTCTAAAGATTTTGCATATACAAGGGTCTAGGGCCTATGGTAGAATGTAGAGGAAAATTTCAAAAATACGGAGGAAATTAATGAACTTAGCCTTACCTGTTTTAGGCGGACTAGGACTTTTCCTATATGGCATGACCATGATGGGCTCAGGCCTGGAAAAAGCCGCCGGCTCTAGGATGAAAAGGATTATGGAGGCCCTTACCTCAAATAGACTAAAGGGTGTTCTTGTAGGAACCCTAGTCACCATGATTATCCAGAGCTCCTCTGCCACCACGGTTATGGTGGTAGGTTTTGTAAATGCTGGAATTATGAATCTAGGCCAGGCTGTTGGAGTAATCATGGGGGCCAACATAGGTACCACCATAACCTCCCAGTTGATTGCCTTTAGCCTTACAGATTATGCTCCCCTAGCAGTAGCCCTGGGTGTTGCTATCTGGATTGTCGTTAAAAACACCAAGACCAAGACCTATGCAGAAATCCTAATAGGCTTTGGTATACTTTTTATAGGTATGGATATGATGGGCAGCGGCCTTAGTCCTTTCGCAGAAAACCCTGCCTTTATAGATGTGCTTACTAAGCTAAATAACCCAGTTATGGGTATGCTGGCAGGATTTATCCTTACAACTGTAGTTCAGTCCTCCTCGGCCTCTGTAGGCCTCCTACAGGCCCTGGCTGGCCAAGGTCTAGTTTCTATGAACCTGGCCTTCCCAATTCTTTTTGGCGAAAACATTGGTACTACAACAACAGCCATCCTTTCAAGTATAGGAACTAATAAAGCTGCTAAAAGGGCGGCCTTTGTCCACTTCTTTATGAAGGTAGTAGGAACCCTTATCTTTATGACTCTATTAAGATATCCGATAGAAGCCTTAGTTATAAGAATGAGTCCTGGAAATGTTGTTAGGCAGATTGCCAATGCCCACACCATCTTTAACATAGTTAATACCATTATCCTCTTTCCCTTTATCTCACTAATAATTAAGGCAGCTGAATTTGTTATTCCTGAAGGCGAAGAGGAAGAAGCAACTGTAGCTATCCACTTAGATAAGAGGATCCTTGAAACTCCTTCCATAGCCCTAGTCCAGGGTGGTAAGGAGATAGAAGTAATGGCTGAGCTGGTCTTTAAGAACCTTGAAGCCAGTAAAGAGGTCCTCCTAAATGAAAAGATAAATAAGGTTGAAGAAATCCTAGCCATGGAGCAAAGGATTAACCAGACCCAAAAGGAAATCACCGACTACCTGGTCCTCCTCTCAAAGACCTCCCTATCTGTCCTACAGCATGAAGAGGTCAATACCATGCTCTTTATGATAGGAGATATTGAAAGGGTTGGAGACCACGTAGAGAACATAACAGAACTGGCCCAGGAAAAGTACGAAAAGTCCCTGGACTTCTCTGCCCTGGCTGCCCAGGAGCTAGAAGAGATGTTTGAACTTGTAAAGGAAACCTTTACCCTTGCCATGGAGGCCTACAAGCTAGGTGACATCAAGATGGCTAGTAGGGTCCAGGTCCTAGAAGAAGAAGTTGACAAGAAGGAAATGGGAAACAGGAAGAACCACATAGAAAGGTTAAACCAGGGCCTATGCACAACAGAGTCTGGCCTGATCTATCTAGATGTTATATCTAACCTAGAAAGGATCTCCGACCACTCCAGTAACATCTCCCTATTTGTCCTTGATAAGTACTCGAAAAACTAATCAGATTTTTCAAGGTATAAAGCCTCTACTTAGACAAGAAGGTCACGATAATTATTTTGGGGATCTAAGAATAGTTTGAGCCACTACATTATTTTCAATAGCGCAGTGGCTCAAAAAAACTGTTTAAAGTATAGGTCTTCTTGCTATTTTCTTCCCATAGGATTGTAGAATAGCTCTTGTTTATAACTCCATTAATTGTAGAATAGCTCTTGTTTATAACTCCATTATTAGCTTTTACAAAATAATAAATTTCATCATCATTTTTAGAAAACAACTGTCTATCAACTTGTCTTTCACCCCTCAATGCTTTTTTATGGCTTTCTACGATGAAATATTCACAGGATTTTTCGGGCATTATTTCTTGGGGAACACTACTAGGTAGATATTCAT
Source organism: Clostridiales bacterium DTU036 (assembly GCA_001512625.1). Taxonomy (GTDB): domain Bacteria; phylum Bacillota; class Clostridia; order Peptostreptococcales; family Acidaminobacteraceae; genus DTU036. The sequence continues at coordinate 2,196 of LFTD01000102.1, forward strand.
TATTTGATATAGTATTGTTTTTACTATCAATCTGATAGATTACCACTTTCTCAGTTGGGTTTATTGTTGCAAAAGATAGTTTTATACTTGCAGTATATTGGGTGGTTTTTTTGTTTTCAGTTCTACTTGTAGAATCCACCATGGTGTGGGTATAAACACCACTCTCATTATTATCACCACTTACCATAAAGCCTTGACCACTTTGTAAATACACCTTGCCATCACCACTTTGATAGACAGGGTTTATATAGAATGCATTAGATATCTCTCCCGATGCCACATATATAGTTCCCTCGAGTTCTATTTCCTCTTCACTATCTCCACTTTTTAAATGATATTTAGAATCGGAAATTCCATTATCTGAACTAGTTGAAGAATAACTATCCCCTGTAATAGGATCGGTTATTGTAGATGCAAACATTGAAATGCCGTCTAAACCCTCAAAAACATAACTGAACATGCTCTGTTTTTCACCACTTTCCACAGCAGTTAATTCTTCTTCCACCAATGTGGCATAGAGGCGATTGTTATATTTGTCATCGGCGCCATTTATCACCATATTGCCACCTTTAGAAAATTTGCTTATGTTGTCATTTAAATAGTTTTCCATATCAAATAAGTCTAAATGCTCATATGTGACAAACACACCGATTAGCTTGTCGCTCTCTTTTGTCTGAGCTAATTCCTCATATGCAAGTTGGCAACCACTAAAAGTTAGCACTATGAGAAGTGTTACTAACATACAAAGTACTTTATTCTTCATCGCTTTTAACCTCCAAAACTCCATCGAATTTTAATATGTCGCCCACATCACATTCAAGATAGTAACAAATTTTATTAATTGTACTAAAGCGAACACCCTTTGCCTTTCCACTACGCAATATGGAAAGGTTTGCTTCGGTAATATCAATTAACCGGCACAGTTCCTTTGATGTCATATTTTTTCTTTTAAGTATTTCTTCAAGGAGAATTTGAATTGCCATAAAAATACCTCATATAATACTGTCGTTATCGTCTTTAAGCGCTTTGCCTGTGCTTATAATTTGAGAGAAAACAAGCACTGCTAACACAAAGACAAGCGAGAGTATGGGAATATTGATATTGCTGCTAATTTTACGAAGCTGTGAGGCAAAAGCGTATTGCAAAAGGTTAAATACCATTGTGCTTAAAACAGTCACAATAAGAGATATTTTACAAATATAGGATAATTTATTGGCAGACATTAGGGCTTCTTCAGAATATAGATCTCTACCAAAATGTCTCACAAGGCCAATGGAAAAAAGCACAACAACAATAGTTGCTATCACTTGAATTATCTCTACAATCATTCCAAGAAATAGGAATAAATAGGTCAGTCCAAGTCCACCATCATTCCCGCTGTTTGCCAAGCGCAGTGCTTGGATAGACTGGGTAAAGGTAACGGTAGCGGAGAATATGGCACTATAGGCAAGCAAAATATTTACCACCCAAAGTAGTATGCTTAGGTATTGGCAAAGTTTTTCAATGCTTTTTCCTTGAAATAATTGAATCAGCTTTAGGATTAAGTAAGTGCAAATTAAAGAATAAATTGTGATGCTCGGAAGTGCCTTTGTTACAATCACTGTGTTTAACAGTGCAGGGTTAATTAGCTGATACATTGCGATAAACAGTAAAATTGTAGTAAGTGGCAATATAGCATCGGTGTAGCTGAGCCTGTGTTTTGCCCACTGTATGACAAAAAGGATCATAGGAAGCAGGCAAAATGCAGTATACAAGATAATTGCAAAGATGTTCCCAAGGCCGCTTAAAAGAGACAGATAACGCAGACCATTTGCTATTTGTACAAAGGGAAATGTAATTATGGTTTCAAACATATTAATCACCTCAATTATTGTTTTGCAATAATATTCTACTGGAAAAATTATTGTTTATCAATAATTTCTTTACACAATATGGATTTTCACTATCTTTTTGCAAAGATACTCTAAAGAGCCTAGGTAGCAGCCTATTGTAAAAAAGGAGTGACAAAAGATCCCTTTTAGGAGGCCAGGTCCTATAAGCAGTTAACAAGAAGGAAATGGAAAACAGGTAGAACCACCTAGATGTCATATCTAACCTAGAAAGAATCACCCACAACTCCAGTAACATCTCCCTATTTGTACTTGATAAGTACTTTAAAAATTAATCAAATCTTCTCTGGGTATAAATCCTTCTAATTAGACAAGGAGGTCAAGATGATAAGACATGTTGAAGAAATTATAAAGCAGCCAGCTGCCCACTGGGTAGGAAATGGCTTTAGGGTTAGTCAGTACTTTCCAAGAAGAAGACCAGCCCACTTTTTTGATAGAATCTCACCCTTTATCCTGCTAGACTATAATGCCAGGGTCCTTTTCAAAGGAACCCAGTCCCTAGTTGGTGTAGGTCCCCATCCCCATAGGGGATTTGAGACAGTAACCTTTGCCTTTGAAGGCAAGGTAGCCCACCATGACAACCAGGGCAATCAGGGAGTCATAGGGCCAGGAGACCTGCAGTGGATGAGCGCTGGCGCTGGCATTCTTCATAAGGAGTACCATGAGGCTGACTATGCTAAAGAAGATAGGATTTTTCATATGATTCAGCTCTGGGTCAACCTACCTGCCAAGGACAAGATGACAGAGCCTAGGTACCAGCCTATAACAAAAGAAGAGGTGACAAAACGCCCCTTTTTAGGGGGCCAGATCCTTATTTATGCTGGTATTGTACTGGGAGAAAAGGGGCCGGCCAAAACCTTCTCCCCTATGAACATCTATAAGGTAGAACTAGATAGTGGGGCTACTTTAAGTCTTGAAGAACCTGCCCACCACAATCTTGCCCTATTGGTAATAGAAGGCCAGGTCAGCTTAAATGATGATCTACTAGATAATGGAGATTTTGCTCTTATGAAAAATGAAAAAGGCAGCTTTACTCTTGAAGGAAAAGCTCCTAGCTCCCAGGTTTTTGTTTTAAGCGGAGAACCTTTAAATGAACCAGTCATAGCTGGAGGTCCCTTTGTTATGAACACTGAAGAGGAGCTTAGGCAGGCCTATGATGACTACAACTCAGGTGGCTTTGGCAGCCATGACTTCTAAGGTAAAAGGTCTGGAAATTCCAGACCTTTCATTTTATCTTTTTCTTTTTTTATCTTTTTCTTTTTCTTTTTCTGTTTTTTCTTTATTTTTTGTTTTTGTTTTTTACTACTTTCTTCTATGTGCCTCATATGGGCCTATGCTTATAACTATAAGCGCTACTTCTGTCAGGCCCTCTTTGTAAAGCCCTGGCTCTCTAGGACCTCTAGGGCCTTCTTGTAATCTGAAATTTCCAGGTCCTGACCATAGGGAACTATAGAGCTTAAAAGCATTAGATCTTCTTTACTGACCCACTCATAGCTAATGGCAATTTTTTCAGTATAGGACCTGTCTTCAAAGACCAGGCTATACTCAATGCCATCAAGCCCTTTTAGGGCCTCCCTGCTAGGAGCTATATCTAGCTCTGCCTCCTCTAAGGTATCGACTTCTAAGATATCGTACCAGGTAACCTTTTGAAAAAGCTCATTTACCTTCTGCCCTCCCTTGTACTGGATAACCACATCTATAAAGACTCCAGGTTCTTCCAAGACCAAGGACTGCTTTTTTACAAAGGAACAGGAGGAAGTAAGTAAAAGGCTTATAAGAATAAGTATAAGTATTGATTTTTTCATGGCACCTCCTTCACTTCTCTTACTATTATAACTAAAAAGTCCCATAAATAACAAGATACTTATAGGAGTCTGATTTCAATTGCCAGGGCTCCGTATTTTTCTATATCTTTCTGGGAATAGATCTCCAGCATATCCCTTGGATCTTTATCCTGACCCATGTCATAACCAAGCGCCTGGGCACCATAGTCCTCATAGAGCTCTCTAAAGTCCCTGTAAGCTCTTAGACTAAGAACCTCAACACTAAGCTCACTGCCACTAGTTAGGGCCTTAAAGGTAATCCTGTGGCCCCGCCTTAGTTTTCTTCTTTTTTCATCATTAAGCCTAAGCTCTACTCTTTTAGAACCTGCTTTTATTTTTTTAACTGCTCTTCATTAAGTTTCATATAGTGAGTCATATTTACCTCAAAAAAAGACTGCCTAAGCAGCCTCTATTCAACGAGAGTGTAACCAGCCTCCTCAAGGCTCTTACCAAGCGCTTCAAGGCTGACATCCCCCCCATCCCAATCATCCATGTTATTAACAATGTCCTTTAAGTCCTCAGGACTAATCTTACTAAAGTCTATAACAAGATTTTCTATGATGGACTCATCTGTAAATTCAAGGGTGAAATCCAGCCCTTCAATACCGCTAAGCTGCTCACTGATGCTCCCATAAAGCGCTTCAGCTTCTTCTCTACTTTCTAGATCAAGGACAAAAAAATCAACTATGCCTTTATTGGACTGCTTAAGTACCTTGTCATCCTGGGCTTCCAACGTAAGGATAAGCTTAATGCCCTCTTCCTCAATCTCATAGACATAGGATTTGATCTTAGCTCCACAGGCTGATAGGACTAGGGCTAGAACCAAAATAACTAGTAATAAGTGCTTTTTCATTTTTACCTCTATCTCTCTTGTTCTTTTAATCTAACAGTCCAATTCTATCATATAATAAATTCAAATCCTAGAAAATCTTTGCTATTATTCTACTAGAACCTACCCTTTAGGCAAGCTCTTTATTCCAGTCTTACAAATCCAACTTGCTCAAGCTTCATTATTAGGTTTGGAAGATCTACATTATCCCCATACCAAACACCTACACGGTCTACTATTAGATTTAAATCATCGGGGCTGATTGTAGTGTGGTCGATTACAAGTTCTCTTACAAAACCTTCTTCTGTAAAGTCATAACTAAGCTCAAAGCCCTTTATATCCTTAAGGCCAGCGGGAGGAACTGAGTATAAAGCCTCAGCCTCGTTTTTGTCACCAACTCCTAGGTCTGAGTAGCTGCCTTTTGTAAGGTAGACTCGGTTTAAGATCCTGTTTCCCTGGACCTCCAGGCTAAGCCAGGTTTTAGGCCCTACCTCGCCATGTTCAAAGACCAGGATCTTTTTATTTTCCACCTTACATCCTGCCACTAGTAGGGTTAAGAGTAAAAAAGCTGCTATAAAAAACCTTTTCATAATAACCTTCTTTCTTTACCACTTTACCTTCATATCTATACTAGCATAAAAAAGGAAATATCACATCAAAAGGTGTCGCTTTATAAGTATAAGGAATCTATGCAAAAAAATAACCCAGATGAACTGGGTTATTATTATGGTAGCGGCGAGTGGAGTCGAACCACTGACCTTTCGGGTATGAACCGAACGCTCTCACCAACTAAGCTACGCCGCCGTAACAGCTCTTTTATACTACCATCCTTATTAGGGGCTGTCAAGAAGTTTTTATCAAATTCTCAGAAAGATTTTTTTAGTTTATTTTCAGGTTTTTTATTGCTTTTTATTGGCTTTTTCTCTATCCTTTGGGCCCTTCCTGAACCCGCTACAGTCCTCAGCCAGTACAGGAGTCTCCACCTATGTGGTGGAGCCACTGGTGGATAAGAGGATCATCTGGAGCCAGCTTACTAGCCTTCTCCAGTTCCTCTAGAGCACCCAGCCTATCACCTGAGTGGAAAATTCCTATAGCTAGGTTAAGTCTTAGGTCGGGGTTATCTGCCAGAGCTAGACCCCTTTTAATTATAGAGATAGCTTCCTGATATTCTTCTAAGAAAAGATAGCAAACACCAATCTCATTATAGAGATAGACATCATCCCCCTTTAACTGGAGCAGGTTTAAAAAGACACTCAGGGCCTCCCTATACTCCTCTAAAAACCTCAGGCTAAGGCCATAGTAGAAGTGGAGCTCATACCAGTGGGGAAAATCCTCTAGGATGGTTGCAAAGGCCTCCCTGGCTTCTAGAAACCTCTCTTTAAAAAGCAAGTCTTTGCCCTTAGTAAAAAACTTTCTCCTATCGGCCTGGGCCATCATGGAGTGGATCTCATCTCTTAAGTCATCTGCCAGCTCATAATCCAGAGCCCTTTGCCACTGGTCCATGGCCTGGGTGTAATCACCATCATTATAAAGAAAGAAGCCTCTATGATAAAAAACAGGCCAGCTTTCTACTTCAAGGTCCAGTAGGGCCCTAGCCAGTTCACTATAATCCTGGCCTTCTTTAATTAGCTCATTGGCCTTCTCCACAGCCAGAAGATAGGTCCCCTCCTCAGTAAGTTCAAGGTTAATCAGGCCAAGCGCCATAACAAGGGCCTTAAAGGCATCCTTTTCCTGATATAAAAAAGGTAGCAGGGGCTGGAGCTTTGCTACAAAGTCCTTAAAAACCAGTCTATCTTTAAAGTCAGGGTCAGCCCCATAAAGACTGAGAACCCCCTCTAAAACATCCTTGGTTGAGTAGTCAAATTCTCCTTTTAAGACCTTGTCCTCAAGAACCTTGGTATAAATGGGTATATTTAGGCCCTTAGGCAGGGAAATTTCCCCAAAGGAAAGGTCCTTATTTAGTTCTAAAAAAGAAAGCTCTTCAAGCACACTAGCCAAGCTCTTCATCTGTTACCTCCAAATACCTTGAAACCTGCTTATCTATAATCTTATTTCTATAAAGCTCAAAATAGGACTGCTCCCTGGCCCTCATAATCCTTACCTTTTTATTAGAAGTAGTAATGCTAAGCTCCTCGATATACTCCTTAGACACCATAAGTCCATCACAGGCCACTGATGCAGAGCGGAACTTGGCCTTGACAACCTTAAGGGTAATCTTTGAATCAGCAGGAATTATCATGGAGTTCTTTAAAGGTCTATTTATCCTATTGTCATTGGGCTGGAGGGGGGTTATCTGGTAGCAGGGCTGGTCCCAGTGTATAGCTGAGCCTCCCGCCCAGATAGCATAGCCAGTAGTCCCTACTGGAGTAGAAAAAATCAGCCCATCACCCGTAAAGTAATTAAAGGGCTTACCATCGATATAGACAAGGGCTTCTAGCATTTTAGGGTGGTAGTGCTTAATAACCGCCTCATTAAAAACATAGTTGGTAAACTTCTTTCCACTAATGGTGGTGGAAACCACCTCCAGCAGGGGAAAAACGTCCATAACCTGCTCTTCGCGCCTAAGGAGTTCAGGCAGCAGGTGGATCTCATCGGGTAGGAGGCCAGGGAGAAAACCCAGACTTCCTGTATTAACCCCTAAAAAGGGCAGGTTCTTCTCCTCCATGGTCCTAATGGCTGAGAGCATGGTACCGTCTCCCCCAATAACCACAATTATATCAGGGTTAACTTTGGTAAGGATAAAACCCTCCCTTCTTAAAAGGGCCATAACCTGGTTTTTTACAGCAATGCTCTTCTTTACTCTATTGTGAAAAATATATATCCTATTAAACACTGATATCCTCCCTTACTAGGACCTGGTTTTCATAATCAATCCTGTAGCGGGTCATTTCAAGTCTCAGTTCTTCACCATCATAGTAGCTATCGATATAGTCGCCTCCTGGACCCTTCCTACCTGAAAAGAATATAAATCTCCGGTTTCTTCTTTTTCTAGCATAGTCAAGTTCCAGAGTTTCCCTAACTAGTTCATTACTTATCTTACCCAGAATCTCTAGCCTTGTCTCTAAAGAAAGACTGGTATTTAACTTGTCCTTAGGAAATTTTTCCGCCAGCCTCCAGTAGACATCAAAACTGGCTCTGTCCCTGGTCAGGTAGGCCATGGTCATGGGGATTTCCTCTCTAGGATAAAGATCCATCATTTTTTCAATTGTCTTTAGTAGTTTAAGCTCTGAAAAACTAAGGTCCCCCGTCTCTAAAACTTCATAAGGGGCAAAGCTAGAAGCTAGGATCTTTCTTTTCTTTCTTTCTTCATAAAGCCTGGTTCCAGGCATAAGCTTTAAAAAACCCAGCTGGATATAGTCAGATCCAAGTTTTTCAAGCTCTATATAAGAAGTCCTGATATTTTCAAAGGTTGAGCCAGGAAGGCCCGATATAAGGTCTAAGTGGACATGACCAGGAAAAACCTCAATAAAACTCTTTAGATTATCTTTAAAGTCATCATAAAAGATCCTTCTATAGACCTTTTTATTAACACTGTCATCGGTGGACTGGATTCCTATCTCCACCTGGAAAAGACCCTCCCTTGCCGAGGCCAGGCTATCAATAAACTTCTGGGGCAGGATACTGGGAGAAAGCTCCATATGAAAGGAGGTCTTACCCCTATCAAGAATCTTTATAAACTCCACAATCTCAATGGCCTTTTCTATGTGGATGTTAAAACTCCTATCAACAAACTTCACCAGGGGGATTTCATTATCTATAAGGGTTAGTAGATCCTGTTTTACAAGATCTAGTGGCCTGTACCTGACCCCCGTATCACCACTCATGCAGTAGCTACATGAAAAGGGGCAACCCCTTTGGGCCTCATAGTAGACAATCTTCCTACCAAGCGTCTGCTCATGGGGATAGGAAAAATCAATACTTTCCTCTTTATTAATCCCAGCTATAAGACCCTTATAGCTTACATTTTTCCACCTAGTTCTATCTCCTGGATTATCAAGTATGCTAGTAAAGGGACTCTCCCCCTCCCCCATGATTACTCCATGGAAAATAGCCACATAGTCTGCAATATTGCCTAGGACCTCTGGTCCACCACATATATAAAGAGCATCTGGCTTTATTAGCTTCATCTCAGTGGCAAGTTTTTTTACATAGTCCCCATTCCATATATAGGCAGAAAAAGCCACCAAGTCATAGTCCTCAAAATCACTATCAAGGAGGATATCCCTTGGCTGCATGTTGATGGTATATTCTTTTAAGTCCACCTTATGGCCCCTCTTTTTTCCTATCTCATAAAGATAACCCAGGGCAAGATTTGGGTGGACATATCTTGAATTAATGGCTATTAATAGTATTTTCATATAAACCTCATACCCATTATAAAGGAAGAAGTGGCCTATGACTAGCAGGCTATTTCATAAAAAATACCTGCAGCAGAGCCACAGGTACATGTCCTTCTAGATTTCCTAGGCTTCATCTCCTGTATCTACATCCAGGCAGCCATCAGAAAAATCCGGTGAGCAAACAGTATCTTCTTCGCTTGGGTAAAGTTCTTCCTCAAGGTTTTCTTCTTTTAGTTTCTTATCTTCCATCTCAACCTCCTAAAGACTTAATAGTTGTAAGCCTATTTAAGTTAATTAATTATAGCATAAAAAATATTAGTAATTCATACTTATGTATTTATTGTTAGATAATAAATTACTAGATTATTTAGCTTGGCCTTTATAGGGCATTAAGGGATTATTATCTAAAATATTTAATGTGGTGGCTTTTTGTTGATAATTAAGGTATTATTAGACCAACTTAAACAAAAATAATTTGGAGTACCCAATGAAAATATATATCCTATTAACAAGACCAACCACAATCGTATCATCTGCTATACAAAGGGCCACAAGGGATGAGTTTACTCATATTTCCATGGCCTTTAATAAAGAGCTCTCTCCCCTTTATAGCTTCTCAAGAAAATACGCCCCTACTCCTCTGCCCGCCGGCATGACAACTGAGGCAATTGAAATGGGCTTTTATAAGGATAGGGGTTTTATAAACTGCGCCCTCTACCAACTAGAAGTTCCTGAGCAGGTCTATAATGAAGCTAGAGCTATAACTGAGGGAATGTATAAGAACTCCCAGGCCTATAAATTTAATATTCTGGGTCTAGCCCTATGCAGGCTTAACATCCCTCTTGACAGGGATAAACATTATTTTTGTTCCCAGTTTGTAAGTCACGTCTTAGTTGAGAGTAGCGCCATAGAACTTTCAAAGCCCACAGGCCTAATAAGGCCAGCTGACTTTATGGTGATGCCAGAGTTTAAACTGATCTTCCAGGGTAACCTGACAAGTCTAGCAAGATATCTGGCTTCAGAAAACATGAAGGGCTTTCCCCTACCCGGCCTAGCCAGCGAAGGGCTTGCAATCAACGTAGAATTATAATCTATATCTATTTATCTAAAGAGTCCCTGGGGATTCTTTTTTTTATTTTTACAAAAGAATTACTTGGAATTTCTAATTAAAAAAGGCTGCGTCTCCACAGCCTAAAGTCCTACATTTTCTTAGGAGCCTCCATATTTATTAGGCCCATACCGGTTTCAAGGGTCAGGCTGACTGCCCTTACTAAAGCCAGTTTTGCAGCCCTCTCCTCTTTATCCTCAGTCAGGATGGTTACCTGGCTGTAGAACTTATTAAATAGTTTAGCTAGTCCCATAAGATACCTTGATAGGAGGGCAGGCTCCATTTTCTCAAAAGCAGCTCTTATGCTAGAGGGAAAAAGCCCCAGCTCCCAGACTAGCTCCTTGGAAGATTCCTCTCTTAGGTAGCTGCCATCAAAGGCGCCCTCTTCATAGGCCCCTTTTTCAAGCAGGGAGTGGCACCTGACATTGGTATACTGGAGATAGGGCCCAGTTTCACCCTCAAAGCTTATAGCTTCATCCCAGTTAAAGGAGTAGTCCTTGACCCTGTTATTACTAAGCTCCCTGTAGGCCAGGGCCCCTAGGCCAACCTGTCTAGCTATTTCATCCTTGTTCTCAAGGCCTGGATTCTTCTCTTCGATTATATTTCTGGTCCTTTCAATGGCGGTATTAATAACATCCTCTAGGAAGATGTTATCTCCATCTCTAGAAGAAATCTTACCCCCCTCCATCATAACAAGACCATGGTCTATATGCTCACACTGCTGGTACCAATCATAACCCATCTTCTTGAGGATAGCCTTGAGTTGGTTAAAGTGCAGCCTCTGCTCAGAGCCCACTATGTAGCAGTTTCTATAAAAGTCATAGTGGTTCTTCCTATAAATGGCAGCAGCTATATCCCTGGTTATATATAAACTTGTTCCCTGGGATGTGGTGACAATAATATTGGGAAGGTTCTCATCACTTAGGTCAATTATTTCCGCCCCCTCATCCACCACTATTAGGTTCTTGTCTAAAAGTTCCTGTCTAACAGCAGGCATCATATCAGAGTAGAAGGCCTCTCCGTCAAAGGAGTCAAAGTGGCAGCCAATAATCTTATAGACCCTATTATACTCCTTAAGGGAAACATCCTTAAACCACTTCCAAAGCTCCAGGGCCTCCGGGTCCTTTTCTTCTTCAAGTTTATAAAACCAGTGCCTGGCCTCCTCCATGTACTTGGGATCAGTTTCTGAGGCTTTGTTGAACTTAACATAGAGTTCAAGTAGTCCTCTTACTCCCACCTCCTCAATATGTTCTTTGTTTCCCCAGTGCATAAAGGCTGTAATAATCTTGCCAAAGTTTATACCATAGTCTCCAAGGTGGTTGATGGCTATGCCTTTATAACCTAGAAAGTTAGTTATCTTGTAGAGGCTAGAACCAATCATAATCCCCCTTATATGGCCAAAGTGGAGCTCCTTAGAAATATTGGCAGAGGAATACTCAATTATTACTGGTTTATTCTCTCCTTCATCACTGGAACCATAGGTGACCTTCTTATCTAAAATGTCATTTATAACGGTCTCAGCTAGAATCTTTCTATCAATGAAAAAATTAAGATAGGGACCAATATTTCTAGCTTCATATTTTTCAGATGCAATCTTTCCTGCCAGCTCATCTGCTATTAGCGCAGGGCTTTTTTTCATAGTGGCAGCCAACCTAAAGCAGGGAAAGGCTAGGTCACCCTGGTCTAGTCTTTTAGGTAGCTCCAGGTTTTTAAAAATCTCTTCTTCACTCATCTCAAGATGGGGGCTTAAAAGCCCAGCAATTTCTTTCTTAAAATTCTCCATTATTCCTCCAATAAAAAAAGCCTACTCTAGAGACGATGTTGCCACCGCGGTACCACTCTAGTTAGTTAGACTCACTCAAAAATTAAAGACCTTAGTAAAAGCGCGCCACCACAAGAAAAACTCTGGCTCCCACCCTCCCAGATTCGCTGTCGCCCTTCTTTTATGATTTCTTCTTTTAATCTTTTATGCTATGCTATTTGTCAAAGAGTAACACAGCAGACCCAGGAGGTCAAGATGGCAGAAAAAAAAATAAAAATTACTAATGTGTATATTGCAATAAATGTATTAATTTTTGTCTTTATATATATGAAGGACCCCAGTCTTTCAACATCTACTCTAATAGACTTTGGGGCCCTCAATGCCTTTAGTCTAGCAGATGGCAGGCTACTAAACCTAATCATGCCCATGTTTCTCCATGCTTCTTGGAGCCACCTCTTACTAAACTGCCTTTCCATCCATATCTTTGGCAGGTTTGTAGAAAGCTTTTATGGCCCAAAAAGGTTTGCCCTTATTAGCCTGGCCATAGGCATCTTTGCTAGCCTGGGCAGTTCTCTTACCGGACCCAAGATAGCTGTGGGAGCCTCGGGGGTTATCTATGGATATATAGCCTTTCATCTCTACCTATATATGTTAGATAAGGAGAGATATAAATCCTACTTTGGTAGAGATATTTTTATCATGCTGGCAATAAACCTGGTCTACTCAGTAATAACTCCTGGTATTGACCTCTCAGGCCATGTCTTTGGTCTAATAGGTGGGCTACTTATCTATCTTGTGATGGATAGAAGTAGGATAAAAAAACCTACTAAGGTCCTAGCACTTTTTCTTCTAGGTCTTGTAGTTGGCCTCTCCCTTCCTTCAATCTACAGGTATAAGTATACAGAGGACTACTACCTCTCAAAAATCTACTATTATAACCAAAAAAATAAGCCCGTTGAAAGAGACGAGCTTATAAAAGAGTATCTAATTAAATATCCAAATCAATGAAGCTTGACCAGGGTAACCCCGCTGCCACCTTCATGAAGATCTCCCTGGCGAAAGCTCTTTACAAAGGGAGATTTTTTTAAGTAGTCAGTGACAAAGTCCCTTAAGACTCCAGTACCCTTACCATGGATTATCTCAAGTTCTGGTGGATTAGAAAGCATAGCCTGATCAATAAACTTTCCAAGTTCCACCCTGGCATCTTCCATGTTCATGCCCCTAAGATCAAGACTAGTTGACAGATCCATAGTGGAGTAGCTCCTGACCTGTTTATCAATCTTCTTCTTAGCTTCCTGGCTCTTTTCAACCTGGGAGATATTTAGGTTAATCCTCATAATTCCAGCCTGGGCCTGAAAGTCCCCTTTTTCATTAGGACTGGTTAAGACCTCTCCCTTAGCTTCTAGGTGGGGAATAAAGATTTTGTCACCCACCTTAAGTTTTTTAGGACTATCAATCCTTCTAGCCTGAGCAGTGGGACCTAGGTCCTCTCTAAGGCTGCCCAGCCTCTGGGCATTTTTTTCCATTTTAGAAAAGTCAACATTTCCCTTCATATCCCTCAGGTCCTTCATGATTTCCCTGGCCTCTTCCTGAGTTTTTTTAAGGAGCCTGGCTGCCTCTTCCTTGGCCTTATTAAGCTCTCTTTCCCTTCTATCTTCCTGGTCTTTGAGCTTGTTTTCATACTTGCTTTCTAGTTTTTTCGCCTCTTCAAGTCTGAGCCTGGCCTCTTTTTCCAGCCTCTCCTGACTCATCCGCTTTTCTTCAAGTTCAGCAAGAATTTCCTCCAGGGCAATCCCCTGGCCATCCATGCTCTCACGGGCCCTATCAATTATCCTATCAGGTAGGCCTAGTCTCTTTGAGATATAAAGGGCATTGGAGGAGCCTGGCACCCCCATAAGAAGCCTATAGGTTGGGCTCAGGCTCTTTGCATCAAACTCAACTGAGGCGTTCATATAGCCCGGCCTATTAAAGGCAAAGTTCTTAATTTCCGAGTAGTGACTGGTAGCAAACACCATGGAACCTTTTTCTTCAAACTCAATAAGCAGGCTTCTAGCTAAGGCCGCTCCCTCCTGGGGATCAGTGCCAGCCCCCAGCTCATCAAGAAGTACTAGACTCTTTCTGTTAGCCCCTTCAAGAATAGAAATAAGGTTGACCATATGGCTTGAAAAGGTTGATAAAGACTGCTCGATTGACTGCTCATCACCTATATCTACAAAGATGTCATCAAAAAAAGGCAGCTGGGAGCCATCATCGGCAGGAATAGCCATACCAAACTGGTTCATAAGTGAAAGTAGGCCCAGGGTCTTAAGGGCAACAGTCTTTCCACCGGTATTGGGGCCTGTAATTATAAGAATCCTGGCCTCCTTACCAAAGTCCAGCTCCATTGGCACCACAGTTTTTTTATCAAGTAGAGGATGGCGGGCCTTCTTTAAAAGAATCTGTTGGCCTGATGCTGCAAGGTGGCTGTCTGTTTCCAGTGCGTACCTGGCCAGGCCAAAGACCTTATAAAGGGCTTCAGTTGCATGGTAGGCAGGACTAATATATCCATCCTCACCAAGCCTTTGGCTCATATCCTTTAGGATTTTTTGAATCTCTTCTCTTTCATCATTAAAGAGATCTCTTAGCTCATTATTCAAATTGACTAGGGCCATGGGCTCGATATAAAGAGTAGAGCCAGAGGCCGACCTATCATGGATTAGGCCTTCAACTTTTCTTCTGTGCTCCGACCTGACAGGCAGGACGTAGCGGTCATTTCTCATAGTAACAAGAGCTTCCTGCAAATAGGTAGCCATTTGCCTATCATTTAAAAAGCCATCAATCCTTCTTCTAACCTCATCTTCCTTGGACTGGATAGCCCTCCTAATGGAGGCCAGGGTCCTGGAGGCAGAAGACTTGACTGAACCATCATAATCAATGGCCCTCTCAATCATCTCCTCATGGTGGCTAAAGTCAAATATCAAAGCCCCTTGGTTGTAGATTAGAGGGAAGGAGGATCTTCTTTCGGAATGCTTTTCCAAAAAGTACTTCATCCTTGTAATGGTTCTAAGACTATCCCCTATTTCTATTAGGGTCAGAGGCTCTAAAACCCCTCCCCTTTTAGCAAAACCCAGCTCCCTGGTCATATCTTTAAGGGGACCAAAAGGAAGGGGGCTATAGGCCAGTGTATAGCCTAGAGCCTCCCTTAGTTCAGCCTGTCTATCTCTAAGTTCTTCAGGACTAGCTGCAAAGTCCTGGTCTTCAATTAATTTACGACTTCCTCTTGAGGGCATTCTCTCTAGTAGAGCAGACTTTATCTTGTCAAACTCCAGTGCCCTAACAGCATTACTGTTCATTTATCCTCCCTAGGACTAGCGAAGGGATTTAAGTTCCTGGATCTGCTGGTTCTTTTCAAGCAGCAGTTCCTGAAGCTGGGCAGTCCTAGCTTCCCACTGCAGGATATCTTCTTTAAGTTTTGCAATCTCCTTTTTAAGCTCCAGGGAACTGCCATCACTTAGGCCCTCTCCTGAGCTTTCAAGAACCTCTCTTAGCTCAACTATCTGGTCTGATAGATAGACCATGGCATACCTATAGGCCATGTTAGAAGACAGGCTTCTGTCTTTGCTCTTAACTAGGCTAACCATGTCATTGGCCTGCTTGACAACCCTATCAACCCTCTCCTGAGGAGCTGAGGTCACCATTACTACTCCAGCACCATCTATGTCCATTGTTACTCTTTTACTCATAATCCCTCCTAGCGGCGCTGTGCACCAAGTTCTTCTAGGCCTCTTAGAATCCCATCCAGAGCCTCTTCTACTTCAGTATCCTTTAAGGTGCGCTCACTACTTTGAAATACCAGATGGTAGGCAAGGCTCTTCTTATTCTGGCCAAGCTCACTTCCCTCATAGATGTCAAAGAGTTTGACCTCCCTTAAAAGTCCACCGCCCTTTTCTAGTATTCTATCATAAATCTGAGTCTGAGTCAGATTTTTATCCACTACAAGTGCCAGGTCCCTAAGCAGGGCTGGAAATCTTGATGGAGCCTCATGGAGGATCCTAAAGCTATGGAACTCATAGAGCCTATCCATGGAAAACTCACCTAGATAAATAATCTTCTTGCTATCCCTCTCCCTAGCAACATAGGGAGATAGCTGACCAAAGGAACCAAGAAGAATATTCCCAGCATAGACGTCAGCTGAGCGCCCAGCATGGTAGACAGCCTCCCTACTTCTTTTATAAGTCACTTCAATACCCAAAGACTCAAAGAGCTCTTCTAAGGCTCCCTTAAGACTAAAGAAGTCTCCATGGCCATACCTGGCAAAGCTTAGCATCTGGGACTGGATAATCTCGCCCCTCATCTCAAAGGCGTTACCTATCTCAAAGAAATTAACTTTTTCATTTTTTACATTCTCATTGCGCTGGATCACATCCAGAGCACTTATAAGCAGGCTATGGCGCATCTGGGAGAACTCCTCACCTAGAGGATTAATCAGCCTTAAAGGATGCTCAGTGTCCCTATGAATAGAAGCAGCGCTCCTAGGAGAAACAAAGGAGTAGTTAAGCATCTCTTCAAAACCTAGGCCCCAAAGCAGGTCCCTAACTGTCCACTCAAACTTCTGCCTTAAAGTAAGGTCAGAGGGCTCAGGGATATAGGGAAGCTTAGAAGGAATCTTACCAAAACCATAGACCCTGGCCACCTCTTCAATTAGATCTGCCTCTAAAACCAGATCAGAGCGGTGAGCAGGAGGAAAAACCTTAACAGAGTCCTCACCTACTTCATAGTTAAAGTTTAGCCTGGTAAAGATAGACTCAAGCTCCTCCATCTCAAGACCTACACCAAGTAGGGTTTCAACCCTGGAGCGTCTTAAAACCACAGGCTCTCTATTAGTAATATCATGGCCCCCATTTATTTTTACAGACTTATAACTACCCTCCATAAAGTCTAGGAAAAAGGCCATGGCAAGCAGGGTTCTTTCAGGCTCTATTTCCTTTTCAAATCTGGTGGAGGCCTCGGTCCTTAAGTTTAATCTTGAGGAAGTTTTTCTAATAGATGACTTTTCAAAGCTGGCAAACTCTACTATAAGGTCTCTACTATCTGCAAGGATCTGGGAGTTTTCTCCCCCCATAATTCCTGCAAGGCCTATTATCTTTTCATGGTCTCTAATAAGCAGGTCTCCCTCTTTAAGCTTTCTTTCAACTCCATCAAGGGTTTCAAAAACAACATCTTCCTTGGCTGAGTCAACAATAATTCCTCCCTCAACCTGGCGCCTATCAAAGGCGTGGGTGGGGTTACCGCTATAGAGCATGGCAAGGTTAGTAGCATCAACCACGTTGTTGATGGGCCTAACCCCCATTTCCATTAGCCTTAGCTGCCATCTAAGGGGACTGGGTTTAATTTCAACACCTTCAAGTTCCAGGCCATAGTAGGCGGTGCAGCCCTCAGCTCTTTTTATTGAAAGACTACCCTTTTCTAAATCTGAGAAGTCCTGGGCTAGCTCATCTTTTAAAGTAATATCAAAGGTGGTGGATAGCTCATTAGCTAGACCCATAATGCTAAGGCAATCTGGTCTATTATAGGTTATCTCCATTTCTAGAGTTCCCTTATCAAGGCCAAAGTATTTAAAGAAGCTCTGTCCCACCTCTCCTTCATCTAGGATTACTACTCCCTCACTGGCTCCTTTTGGAAGAACGCTCTGGCTATAGCCAAGCTCATCTAGGCTACAGAGCATGCCTGAGCTCTCAACTCCCCTTAGCTGGGACTTTTTAATCTCAAAGTTTCCAGCAAGCACAGAACCTGGTCCTGCAACAACTACCAGGGCTCCTTCAAAGACATTGGGGGCCCCAGTTACAATCTGAAGAACCTCAGTACCTATATCTACCTGGGTCACAACCAGCTTATCAGCATCGGGGTGACTCTCAATTTTTAGGATTTTTCCTATAACTAGGTCTGTATTATTATCAGTTAAAGAGGTAAATTCCTCCACATTGGTGCCGGTCATGGTAAGAGCCATGGCCAGCTCCTTTTTATCTATCTCTGGCAGGTCTACTCTAGTAGCCAACCAATCAAGACTAGCCTTCATATCTACCTCCTAAACTGGTCTAAGAAACGCTTGTCATTGTCATATAGATAGCGGATATCATCTATCTCATAGCGCATCATAGTTATTCTATCCAGGCCCATGCCAAAGGCAAAGCCTGTGTATTTTTCCGAATCAATTCCACACTCTTCAAGGACCTTGGGATGGACCATACCACAGCCAAGTATTTCAATAAAGCCAACTCCACCACAGAAGCGGCAGCCCTCTCCATGGCACTTAAAGCAGGTGATATCCACTTCAGCTGAAGGCTCAGTAAAGGGGAAGTTATGAGGCCTAAAGACACTTTTTGTATCCTCACCAAAAAGCTGCCTGACAAATTCTTCCAGGGTTCCTTTAAGGTCAGCCATGCTGATGCCCTCACCTACCACCAGGCCCTCCATCTGATAGAACATGGGAGAGTGGGTAGCATCAATCTCATCATTTCTAAAGCACCTACCAACACTTATCATCCTTATCGGTGGCTCCATCTTCTTCATAGTCCTAATCTGGACTGGTGAAGTGTGGGTCCTAAGTAGGGTTGATGGGTCAAAATAAAAGGTATCAGACAGGCCTCTTGAGGGATGATCCTTGGGTGAGTTTAGGGCGTCAAAGTTATTATAGACACTTTCCACCTCAGGTCCCTCTTCTAAAACAAAGCCCATTCTTATAAAGACATCTATAAGCTCCCTAATGGTCTTGGTGGTTGGATGGACCCTGCCCATAGGCTGGCTCTCACCAGGAAGGGTTATATCTATCTTCTCCTCTTCCACCTTCCTATCCAGGAGTCTTAGCTCAAGCTCTCCAAGCTTATCAGCTATGGCCTGGCTCATAGAGTCTCTCATCTCATTGGCCAGCTCCCCCATCCTGGGTCTTTCTTCCTTACTTAAAGAGCCCATCTGCTTAAGGATCTCTCTAAGAGCTCCACTCTTACCAAGATACTCAATCCTCAGTTTCTCCACCTCTTGTGGAGTAAGTACTTCTTCCAGGGCACTAAAGAAGGCCCCTCGAATTTCCAGTAATTTTTCCTTCATTTTATCTCCTTAAAAAAAAACTCCGCCCCCTTTGGGACGAAGTCATCGCGTTACCACCCAATTAGTCCCCATAAAGAGGACCTCTCGAAGCCTATAACGGGGCTAGCGTTTTCCATTACAGAAAAATGCTCGGGAATGAATTCAAGGGACCCTGCCTGTAGTCTTCCACCAACACTACTCGCTTTAAGGGGGCCATCCTCTATGGTTCCGTCCTAGCTATTTCTAATAAATTCTAGCACTTGAAACCCTTGAGGTCAAGGGCTTTAATCATTTTGAACCAGCTGGTAAACCTTTTAAATGTCTTGGAGATGACACATAAAGATAGAACCTGCCACTGCCACATTTAAGGACTCCTGACTCCCCTTCATAGGAATAGAGTAAACTCCACTGGCCAGGGCTCTAAGTTCATCAGAAATACCCTGAGACTCATTACCCAGGGCCAGAATCATCTTCTCCCCCTTCATCTCTTTATAGCTCCTGCCTCCTGCATCGGCTACAAAAAGCTTATAACCCTCTTCTATAAGCTCCTCCACCCTATTATTTGTTGCCAGCTCCTCAATAGCTAGGTTAAAGACCGCTGCCATGGAGCTTCTTAGGACCTTGTCATTAAATACACTGCAGCTCCCCCTTATTAGAAGGATGTTGTTTACACCAAAGGCCTGGGCAGACCTAAGGAGGGTTCCAATATTGCCAGGATCCTGAACCCTATCAAGTAGCAGGATGGGGCCTCCATCAAAATTTCTTTTTACCTTGGTGACCTTGCATATGATTCCCTGGGAATTCTCAGTCCTGGCCACATTGCTAAAGAGCCGCTTTGATAGGTACCTGGCCCCTTCAATGGGCTCCTGGCCTTCTTCTAAGAAAACCTCTATTTCCAAGCCATCATCAAGGAGCTGATTATAGGCATTAAAACCCTCAACCAGGGCGTAATTTGACTTAATTGGATGCTGGAGAATCTGTCTAAGATCTCTATAAACCGGACTCTTTGGGGAGCTTATTACTTGCTTTTCTTTCATCTCTTACCTTTCTTCTCTTCTTGAAATAGCCCCCCTGCTGGTGTACAATCAGCCTGAGGTAACTATGAGGATATTTATTAGTTTATTAGTTGGCTATAGTCTGGGGGCCATCCCTATAGCCTACATTATAGGAAAGGTCCAAAAGGGCATTGACCTAAGAGAACATGGCAGTGGCAATCTTGGTGCTACAAATGTACTTAGAAACCTGGGCCTTGTCTCCTTTATTATATGCGCTGCCTTTGATATTTTAAAGTCCTATTTGGCCTTTAGATTAATTGGCAATTTCTTTGGAGACAACCTAGGAATCCTAGCTGGCTTTGCTGCTGTTCTTGGCCACTGCTACTCACCCTTTATGAACTTTAAGGGAGGCAAAGGTGTTGCTACCAGTGGGGGCCTGATACTTGCCTTTGACATAAGGCTACTAATAGTATCTGCCCTAATCCTTCTTATCGTCCTACTAATCACTAGAAGAATGAGCCTAGCTTCTATTAGTGTTGCCCTAGCTTTTCCCTTTATTTATTACTACTTTTTAGGTTTTGACAATTTATTTTTTGGTGCTATACTATTAGCAGGCTTTGTGATTTTTAAGCACAAGGACAACATAAAAAGACTACTAAAGGGTGAAGAACCCAAGCTCTTTTAGGGAAATGGTAGGGGGCTGGTGCCCCTTCTGGTCTTCAAAACCAGCGTAGGGTGTTCGGAGCATCCTAGGTGGGTTCGATTCCCATCCATTTCCGCCATTTACACAATAAAGCGTTGAGAAATCAGCGCTTTTTTATTTGGTAAAATATAAGCTAATAAGACTAATTTAACTCCTTAACCACACTATATGCCATATATTATAATGGTAACCTAAGAAAACAACAAAATCCTTATCTGCTTTTAATTTTATTAGATGAAATTTAGCTAGACTAGGATAATTAGACTGCAGCTTTCCTTTTACTAAGCAAATAAACTTAACCAGACTAGCTTATTTTAAATTTTAGAAAAAGCCGAACTTCAAAATATAGCATAAAAAGGGTAGATATAAGAAAGCCTGCCATAAAGATGGGATGTATAAAAGCAAAATAACCTATATAAACTATAATGGATAGCAGAAATAAAGTAACTAGGTAGTGCCATTTCTTGGCCTCACTATCTAAAACCACCTTCCTTTTGACTTTATCATTTCCAAGAATTAATTCATCCAGGCTGATACTAAAAACTTCACTTATCTGAATCAGGTTAGATATATCAGGTAGGCCCTTATCTGTTTCCCACTTAGCTATAGCAGCTCTTGATACACCAAGCATCTTTGCCATTTCCTCCTGGGTAAGCTTTTCTTCTTCTCTTATTTTTTTATCCTCTTACTAATTTCCATAGCAGCCTCCTAAGTTTTATAAGCTAATTTTGACACCTGAGGAAGGCATTTTCAAGCTACTTTTAGTAACCCTGGTGTTACCCTTAGTAACACTGGGCTTAAGAGTATTTTAATCTTAAAAAAAGCAGCTTATACAAAGCTGCCTATAACCTAAGGTAAATATTCTATGAGTTCCTGGTAGTTTCCAATGCTTAGCTTGCCATTTACAATGCTGAGTCCCCAGTCTTCATCTTCATGGATAGAGCCCGGAGGAAAGACCACTTTTATATCATAGCCATCCCTAGTTTTTTCAAAGATGAAGTCCCATGGGAATTCATTATTCCTATAAAAGGCATAGGTCTCAAAGGCCTTATCAAAATCCCTAAGTGAAGCCTGGTTTCTGGCCTCTTTAGGAAGTTTTCTAAAAGCCGCTCTATAATCACCTGAATAGATATCAAGGAAGAATTGCCTGACAAAAATTTGGGGATAATAACGACTTTCAGTAACCAGGTCCTCATCATACATAAAGCCCTGGTTCATATCAAGACCATAGAGGACAGGAGCCTTAGCAGTCTCATCAAATATAAAGTAAACAGTTTTTCCCCTGCCCTCTTCAGTCAAGGAATTGACCAGGCTCATTACATAGTAATAAAAATTACTCCTGTTGTACTTCTCATTTTTAAAGGCTTCAAGCTCCGTATAAATAAAAATCTTGTTACCACTTACTATAAGTTTATTAATGGGTACATCAAGAATCTGCTTAGACCTGCCTTGGATCTCATGATCTGCCTGCTTTAAATAAACTGCAACTATGTTCTTGTACTTATCCCTCCAAAGTACATCGGTCTTTTCCCTAACCTCGACTAACCTATCCTGGCCTACAAAATAGACAGGATAGCCCATGTACCTATAGTAGGTTTCCACACTTAAATCATAGGGTTCAGCTGCATAGCTATCATCATTAGAAAAGAATTTGCTGACATTAAGTGCTAGTAGCACCAGCATAAAAATAAAAAAGTAAAAAGTATTTCTCTTCATAGCTAGACCTCGTAAACCCTGGGAATACTAATATGGACGGTGGAGCCTTTTTCAAGCTCTGAGTCCATGGAAACCTGACCATTATGGAGATGGACAATCTGCTGGACTATATGAAGGCCCAGTCCTGAGCCTCCCCTTTCTCTACTCCTAGCCCTATCCACTCTATAGAGTCTATCAAAAATATAGGGCAGATCCTGGGGAGCAATCCCCATTCCTTGGTCGCTAATTTCAAAATATATAGTGTCCTTGTCTGCAGAAACCTTGATAAAAATCTCTCCACCTTCATCACTGTATTTAACAGCATTGCCAATAATATTTATAAAGACCTGTTTCATCTTATTATAATCAAACTCTGCAAAATACTTGCCTTGAAAATCCTTATTTATTGTAATGGACTTTTGTTCAGCTAAAGGCTCCATTATTCTAATAGATTCCTCCAAGGCCTTGGTAATGGGCCTTACATCTAGGTTTAAAGAAATATCTTGCCTTTCCAGTGAAGCCATAAATAAAAGGTCATCAATTATATCCTTAAGTCTGTCACTCTCGCTATTAATGTCTTCTAAAAAGTCATATAAAACTTCCTCACTAACAGTATCCTTAGCCATAATTAGCGAGTCAGTAATAATCTTCATTGAAGCAATGGGGGTCTTTAGTTCATGGCTCAAAGTAGAAACAAAATCCTTTTGCTGCTCCTCAATATCTGCTAACCTGGATCCCAAGGTATTAAGAGACCGAACCATGGTGGAAAACTCACTGGCCTCCTCATCGATATGGTAGGAGTAGTTTCCTCTTGTCATGGCAACAACCCCCTCATCCAGCTTATCAAGGGGAGCAAAAATATCCGTAAGGACCCAGTAATAAACAAGAAGAGAAAGGAAGATAAAAACAAGGCCATACTGGATTAGCTTACCAAGTAATCCATTGACCTCCGATCTGACACCTTGGATACTGGTAATGGCAACAAGACTGGCCACTTTATCACTCTTTTCACTAAATATTGGATAGGCAGTATAAAGGAGCTCTTCACCCCTACTTGACTGATAAATCCTAGTCTGGTAGTTTTTATTTATACGTAGCTCTTCAGTAATTTCTAGAGGCAGCTGATCTCCGGCCTTTTTAAAGTTATAGCTATCAAGAATCAAGGTATCATCACTATCTAAAACAAGATAGCGGATAGTCTCCCTATCAGCAACAAATTCCTTGATAACCTTCTTCCAGGCTTCTTCCTTTGCCTCCAAACTTTCCAAAGCCTCCATATCCTTGGCAAGCTGCTGGCTCCTCTCAATAATAGGAGTCTGCACGGCTAAAAGCTCCCTATCTAGGAGGGAGCTATAAAGTATGTTATAGATTAAAAATAATCCTATCAAGAGCAGTAAAAAATAGGTGGAAATAATCCTCCACCCAAGTTTTGTGCTCATTCTATCACTGCTTGAAATAATAGCCTGTACCCCACTTAGTCATAATAAATTCAGGATGGGAACTATCAGCCTCCACCTTTTCTCTTAGTCTTCTAACGTGGACGTCTACAGTTCTAACATCGCCAAAGTACTCATAGCCCCAAATTTTCTCTAAAAGCTCTTCTCTACTAAATACTGTGCCTTCATTTAAAACCAGAAGAATTAATAGGTCAAATTCCTTGGCAGTTAAAGTAACTTCTCTATCATCAAAAATGACCTTTCTTCCAAAGAAGTTTACACTAAATTTATCAAAGGAAACAATTGAAGATGAAGCCATGTTCTTGGGCTTAACCCTTCTTAGTACTGCCTTAATTCTTGCCTTAAGCTCCAGGATGTTAAAGGGCTTGGCCATGTAGTCATCTGCCCCAGCCTCAAGACCTAAAATCTTAGATTCGTCATCTCCCTTTGCAGTTAGCATAATAACAGGAACCATGCTGGTTTCCCTAATCCTACGGCATACTTCAATACCATCCATTTTAGGTAACATTACATCTAGAACAACAAGGTCATACTTATTATTAATTGCCTTTTCAAGGGCCTCTTCTCCATCAACAGCAGTATCAATTGCATAACCTTCTTGCTCTAAACTAAATTTTAATCCTTTTAGTAGGATAGGCTCATCATCGACAATTAAAATTTTATCCATTCTTATACTCCTTTGTTAAGATTCTCACTTTATCAACTCTTTCAGTAACACCAATCCGATCAAAATATTCCAAATAGGGCACTATATACTTTCTAGTAAGTCCAAGTTCATCCCTTACCTGGGCAATCTCTATAGTCTTATTACCCTTTCCTAGCTTGATTATATCATTTTTTAAACAAGATAGCATTTCTTTTTCCATAAAAAACTCAGAATTTATAGAAATTAAATCACTTTTCTGGATCAAGTACTCCAAAATAGCCCCTTCTTCAGGATTTAGCTTAGATTTAACTTCATTAAAACTTGGAAGTTCATAGCCATCTTTAGTAAAGATCTCTAGGATTTTTGCCTTGGCCTTCTCTTGATCTGGACTTAGGAGTAGTTTAAAACCATGGGGTTTAATCTTTCTGCCATCAAGGTCAATAGACTTTTCTTCCTGGGCCTTGACCAGCATCCTCTCATAACCTTCCCTATCCATAGTTTTATAAAAGCGGCTGCGCAGGACCTCCTTATCCCAGTATTCTTTAATGGGATCATCCTCGACAAGCTCCTGGAGGTTTTCAATCAGCTCTTCCTGCTGTCTTATAAGAGAGGACTTGGTAAAGTACCTATTACCTTGGACTACTAAATTTATGCCATGTTTTTCCAGAGTCTCCTTGAGAAAGTCTTCCCTAAGCACCATCTCTTTTTCCAGATCCTCCATGGTAAAGCCCAGTGGATACTTCCAGCCAATGTAATTTAGTCTGGAAATAAAGTCCCTATCCCTAAGCTGCTTTACAGAGCGTAGCTTATTCTTTTTACCAAGAAGTGGCCTGCTATCAAGGACCTTGATTCCTCCAAGGGTAATAACTGGACTCATCTGCCTTAAAATTCCCCTCTGGCCATAGAAAGCCAGGGTAGCCCTATCAAGCTCCAGTTCATAGTAGTTTTCCTCTATGTGGTGGAGCCTAGCAAAAAATTCGTCGGAACCAAAGTAGGCTTTAAAACTATCATTTATAAGAAGCCTTTCCTCAAGGCCTTCAAGACTCTCAATCTCTACTATAAGGCTTCTACTATCATGGTATTTATTCTTAGGAGCCAGGGCTAGGCCCGGCTCTAAAAGCTCCTTCTTATCGCCCTGTAGGACCAGGGCTACCCTAGAATGGCTCTGAGCCATATCTGTTGACTCACCATGGCTCTCAATTGAGCGTATCCTAAATTCTTCATTAAAAGGATAGAGACATAGGGGCTTTTGAATCGAGAGATCTGCCCCTTCAAGAGTTCCAGTCACTATATCACCAATGCCCTTACCCTTAAATACTCTATCAATATAAAGTCTGGGATAGTAGGGCTTTATATCTAAACTTTCATCATACTGACTAAAAATATAATCCTTAATTTCATCAAGTCCCTGGCCGGTTTTGCCAGAAACCTTGTAAATGGGGAAGTTTTCATAGGTGGTGCCTTCCACCAAATCCTCAATATCCATCTCCACCATTTCTATCATCTCATCATCTACTAGGTCACATTTAGTCATAACAATAAGACCTCTATCAATTCCTAAAAGCCTTATTATATCTAAGTGTTCCCTTGTTTGGGGCATAACCCCTTCATCGGCAGCCACTACTAAGAGCACCAGATCAATTCCAGAAACACCAGAAAGCATGTTTTTAATAAAGCGCTCATGGCCTGGTACATCCACTATGGATATTTTTTCGCCTTTATAGTCTAAAAAGGCATAGCCGCTTACTATACTTATGCCTCGTTTTTGCTCCTCTGCAAGTCTATCTGTGGGAATCCCTGTTAGAGCTCTTATAAGCGTTGTCTTACCATGGTCTATATGTCCTGCTGTTCCAACTACAAAGCGACTCATAGAATTACCTCTTTAAGTGCCTCAAATAGAATCCCCTCATCCTCAGGGTAGATGCATCTGAGGTCAACTTTTAAGACTCCTCTATCAAGCACAGCAACAATGGCTGGCCTTCTTTTGCGGAGCCTATAGTTTACTTCCTCCAGGTTTTTATTAACCCTAAGGGCTATCTGTGGGCTAGCTATGGTAGTCTCTGGCAGGGCTCCTCCGCCAACCAGGCTCTCACCATTAACTAGCTCCCCCTCAATACCAAGAGCCTTTAGTCTACTTAAAAAATCCTCGCTTCTTAACTCAAGTTCCTCATAAGTCCTATTGAGGAAGAAATAGCTAGGCAGGTCTATATCCTTTTTTGTGTAGGCAAGTAGGGTGGCTTCTAGGGCAGCCAGAATTAATTTATCAACCCTTAAGACCCTAGTAAGCTGGTTCTTCTTTAAAGCTTTTATATGCTCTTTACTTCCAAGAATTATACCCGCCTGGGGGCCAGCTAGGAGCTTATCCCCGCTAAAACTTATTAAATCTACATGGGCTAGGGCCTGCCTAACAGAGTTTTTCTCTCTAAATAAACCCTCTTCAAGCAGGGAACCAGAGCCAACATCTTCATAGAGAAGAATCCCCCTCTTTTTAGCAAGAAGAGATAAATCCCTGGCCTCCACTCCCTGGCTAAAGCCCCCTACAAAGTAGTTTGAAGGATGGACCTTCATAATCATGCCGGTTTCATCATTTATGGCATCTTCATAGTCCCAGAGGTGGGTTTTATTAGTGGTTCCAATCTCTACGAGTTTGGCTCCTGAATTCTTAATTATCTCAGGTATCCTAAAGGACTCACCAATCTCTATCATTTCTCCCCTGGAAAGGATAATCTCTTTACCCTGGGTAAAGGTATTAAGAACTAGAAATACTGCAGCTGCATTGTTATTGACAACATGGGCGTCCTCTGCCCCAGTAAGGTACTGGAGATGGCGCCTTAAGTGGTCATATCTTGAGCCCCTCTTACCAACCTCTAGATCATACTCAAGATTGGAGTAGCCCCTGGAAAGAATCTCTATTCTTTCTAGCGCAGCTCTAGAAAGTGGCGCTCTGCCCAGGTTGGTATGAAGGACAATGCCAGTTGCATTTATAACCTCTCTAAGGGCATAGGGACTCTCAAGCTCTTCAATGAGGGAGGCTATGATTGCCTCCCTTGAAATATCCCTATCCTTGCCACTAAGCAGGTCCTGCCTAATGGCACTCAAATTCTCATTAACTAAATGATTTATATAGGCCCTATCGTATTCCTCTAGGGCTGCTGCCAAAGCAGGGTCCTCTAGTAAATCGTGAACCTTGGGTATTAGTCTTAGTTTTTCCATCCTATTTCCTTTTTACGTAAATGGCCTTGTCCCCTCTTTCAACTACTTCACCGATTATGGCTACTGGGGTCTCAACACTTTCCTTCATCCTCTCTAGGATAGCTTCAACCTCATCAGCTGGTACGCTAAGGAGTAATCCCCCTGAGGTCTGGGCATCAAAAAGTGGCAGAGCTTCTTCTGTACTTAGGTCGCCTAGTTCACAGTGGTCTCCATAGTGTCTTTTATTACTAAAGGTTCCTCCAGGTACTGCCCTCATCTCAACTAATTCTTCAACCCCTTCAAAAAAAGGAATAGCATCATAATCAAGGACAGCTGAGGTACCTCCAGCTTCCATCATCTCAAGCAGGTGGCCCATCAAGCCAAAGCCAGTAATATCAGTTGCTCCATGGGCTAGGCCCTCTGTGGCTTCCATGGCATACTTATTAAGGTACTGCATGCTAAAAGCAGCAGCCTTGGACTTTTCAGCATCGATTACACCGGATTTAATCCCAGTTGAAATAATCCCTGTTCCTATTGCTTTAGTTAGGATTAGCTTATCTCCAACCACTCCTCCACCATTAAGGAGGAGTTTATCATTATCAGCAAAACCAACAACACTTAGGCCATACTTGGGCTCTGTATCGGTTATGGTATGTCCTCCAACAAGCAGGGCTCCAGCCTCTTTTACCTTGTCAGAACCACCCCTTAAAATCTCTCCTAAAATCTCAATATCCATATCCCCAGGAAAGGCTACTATATTTAGGGCCAGCTTAGGACTTCCTCCCATGGCGTAAACATCACTTAAGCTATTGGCAGCTGCAATGGCTCCAAAGTCATAGGGATTATCCACAATAGGGGTAAAGAAGTCCAGGGTGTAGATAATAGATCTCTCATCGTCAATCTTGTAAACTGCTCCATCTTCGCTAAAATCGAAGCCTGCCAAAAGGTTCTCATCTTCAAACTTAGGCAGGGTTTTTAATATATCTGATAAACTACCAGGCGCTAATTTGGCGGCTCAGCCTGCAGCCTTAGCATACTGGGTTAGTCTTACATTATCTTTTGTTTCTTTTTCCTTGGAATTTAAATCAAAGCCTATCATAAAGATACCTCACTTTCAGAGGTATTTTAACACAAATTCATCTATTCCCCAAGTGCTCCTTGATAATATCAAGCTTTTTTTGGCCTATTCCTGAAACATTTATCAGGTCCTCAACCTGGGCCCCTGGATTTTTCTCTAAATAGTCCATAATAAGTCCAGCCGTTACCTGGCCCACTCCAGGAATTTCAAGCCAGTCTTCCCTGCTTAGAGCCTGCAGCCCCTGCCTGGTTTGCTTATGCTCCTTGTCCTCATTATCACTTTCTTCTTCCCGGTAAATTCTAGGAATAATAATCTTTTCACCATCAAGAAGCTTTTCAGCCAAATTGATATCCTGGGCATCTTCTGTCAGCCCCCCTGCTAGCGCAACAAGTTCCCCCAGCCTAGTGGCCTCATCTATACTATAAAGACCAGGATTTACTACCTCGCCATCAAGGTGTACCTGAATGGTCCTTGTATTAATTTCAAGAGGTTTAAGACCATAAAGCCTAAACCAAAGACCAGCTAAAAACATAAGTAATAAGACTAGAGCATAAATTTTCTTTTTCATGGCTACCTCAAAAAAAGAATAGCATCACTTAAGAAAATAAGGATAAATATTTATTAGTTTACCTTAATGGTAGGAGTCCTTAATTATGGTTATAAATATACAACAGGAGGTTGCAATGGAAGATTTAAAGAAAAGAATAGGTGAAGTCAGTTTTAATGTAACTCAAAGGGCGGCCACAGAAGCCCCCTTTTCCAGCCCCCTCAATAAGGAGTGGCGACAGGGAGTATATGTAGATATAGTTAGTGGTGAAGAGCTTTTCTCAAGTGAAGATAAATATGATGCAGGCTGTGGCTGGCCCTCCTTTACTAGGCCCATATCAGAAGAGGCTTTAAGCTACCACGAAGACAGGTCCTTTGGAATGCTTAGAACTGAGGTTAAAAGCTCCTCTGGTAGCCATCTAGGCCATGTATTTAAAGATGGCCCCCCTGAAAAGGGAGGCCTAAGGTATTGCATAAATGGTGCCAGTCTAAAATTTATCCCAAAAGACCCAAACGAATAAAGTAGGATACTCCAAAGTACTTGGGCCCGCCATGGACTCCTAGTACTGAAGTAGAGGGAAAATCAACTATACGGGCAGCTCGGCTAATTTCATCAGCCAGCTGCTCTTTTACTAGGGCTATCTCTTCATCATTGTCTGCATGGAAAAAAGCCAGGTCATAATCATCAGCTCCTGCCAGCTGCTCCTTTATCATATCCACCATCTGCCTTTGGCTTTTCGCCTTTCCTCTGGCCTTGGCCACCTGCTCTAGTTTACCCTCCTTTATGGTTATGAGGGGATAGATTTTTAGGGCCTCACCTAAGTGGCCCTTAAAGGAGGAGATCCTACCCCCTCTAATAAGATAAACCAGGGTTCTAAAGCTGGCTGCAACCCCCAGCTGGTCCCTTCTAAGGCTACAGGCCTTGGCCAGTTCATTAAAACTAAAGCCCCTATCTAAAAGGTCCTTGGCATAAAGAGCTAAAAGACTGACCCCAGGGCC
>LFTD01000059.1 GCA_001512625.1 Clostridiales bacterium DTU036
TTAGCACACTTGGAGCTTTCTTTTATTTCATCTACTTGACCTACAATTACTGTACACTACCAGCCTTCTTCCCTGAACTTTTATAATAAATAGACTAGAAGCACCCTGTAAGATTGCAAAGATTTGGTTAATTATTTGTTTGCTTTAATAATATAAATTTATAAATAAGATTTTATATCCTTTATTACATAAATTTATCTAGAAAAACAGGGTAAATATTTAATAAGATCTACTTATTCAAGCCAAATAAGCCTAATAAACCTAATAAGGAGCCAGATATGGAACTCGAAGAATTAATTAAAGCAAAAAGTCGCATAGAGGATTATGTTATTAAAACACCTCTAATCCCCTTAGAAAGATTGGAAAACAGACTGGGCTTTACACCCTGGCTTAAACTAGAAAACCTTCAAAACATCGGAGCCTTCAAAATACGAGGAGCCATGAATGCAGCCCTCCAGCTAAGCCAAGAAGAGCTTGATAAAGGCTTTATAACTGCTAGCAGTGGCAACCATGGTAGGGCTGTTGCCTATGCAGCCAAGGTCTTAAATACCAAGGCCTTAATCCTACTTCCTAATACTGTCAGCCAAATAAAACATCAGGCAATTAAGGATCTTGGAGCACAGACTCTTCTTGTGGAACCACAAAAGCGAATAGAAATAGCCCAGCAAATCTCTAAAGAAAAAGGACTCCATTTTATACATCCTTTCAATGACATGGATGTTATTATAGGCCAGGCTAGCCTAGGACTTGAAATTTTAGACCAGCATCCTTCAACCAAAAGAATTTTTGTCCCCATGGGAGGCGGAGGCTTAGTTTCAGGAATACTCCTGGCTGTTAAGGCTATCAACCCTGATGTGGAAGTAATTGGACTTGAGCCAGCTGCGGTACCCAAATTCAGTAGCAATCTAAATAAAGAAACAATTGAAGCAGTAAAGGAAAGCCCCAGCATAGCTGACGCCCTGCTATCTAATAAACCAGGATCCCTGGCCCTTGAAATAGTAAGAAAAAACCTGGATAGACTTATCTCTGTAGAAGAGACTTATATCAAAGATGCCTTTAGACTTCTTCTTGAAGAAGGCAAAATTCTTGCAGAACCTTCTTCTGCCATTGGCCTGGCCTCAATCTTACAAGAGGGAGAAAGCTTTTATGATTTAGAAGATAGCGTATTTATAATAAGTGGTGGAAACATATCCTTAGATAGTATTCTTAAGATATGAATTGATATAAGCAGCTTATCCTAATAAAAGGTGCCCTTCTTTACATCGTTTTAATTTAAACGATATATTGACGTTTTCATAATATTATGTTATGCTATATCTGTTAAAGATGGGTCTTTAATAGAAGGAGGTTCTCTTATGAGAGGATTTGCAATGAAACGCATTGGTGAGACTGGCTGGGTAGAAAAAGAAGCCCCTAAGTGTGGTCCACTAGATGCAATCTGTCGTCCCCTTGCCCTTGCACCCTGTACATCGGATATACATACTGTTTATGAAGGCGCTGTTGGTGAAAGAACTGACATGATACTAGGTCACGAAGCTGTTGGACAAGTAGTTGAAATCGGAGAACTTGTTAAAGACTTTAAGGTAGGAGATGTTGTTTTAGTACCAGCAATAACCCCTGACTGGGGCTCACTTGAGGCTCAAAGAGGCTTTGCTATGCACTCCGGTGGCACACTAGGTGGATGGAAATTTTCAAACTTTAAGGATGGAGTGTTCTCAGAGCTTTTTCATGTAAATGAAGCCGATGCCAACCTAGCCCTTCTTCCTGAGGGAGTTGATCCTGTAGAAGCTGTTATGCTAAGTGACATGGTCCCAACTGGCTTCCACGGAGCTGAAAATGCTGAAGTTACCTATGGTGAAGACGTCCTTGTAGTTGGTATCGGACCTGTAGGCCTTATGGCTGTTAAGGGCAGTGCTCTTAAGGGCGCTGGTAGGATTTTAGCTGTAGGCACAAGGCCAAACTGTGTTGCCCTGGCTAAAGAATATGGGGCTACTGATATCATTAGTTATAAAAATGGCCCAATCGATGAGCAGGTCATGAAGTTAACTGATGGTAAGGGCGTAGACAAAGTTATTATTGCAGGCGGAAACGTTGACACATTTACCGAAGTAGTTAAAGTTGTAAAACCTGGTGGAATTATTTCCAATGTAAACTACCTTGGAAGTGGCGAATTTATTAAAATTCCTAGAGTTGAATGGGGAGTTGGAATGGGCCATATCAAAATTGTAGGGGGCCTAATGCCTGCTGGAAGAATGAGAACAGAAAGACTTCTTAACCTATTGGTTAATGGAAGGCTTGATGTTTCTGGCATGATTACCCACAAATTTGAAGGCTTTGATAGCCTACCTGAAGCCCTAGAGCTAATGAGAACCAAGCCAAAAGATCTAATTAAACCTGTAATTACTATTAAATATGACGAGTAAATGCTAAGAGAGCAGCCCAGCTGCTCTCTACTTTTTTCTGATATTCACTTATCTCCTATTACATTTCTTCTTTTATTATTTATCTTTATCCAACTTACCCTTTGCCCGCTCTAAAGAAATTCCTTTGTCTTCTCTATAGTCCATTACCACGTTTTTCATTATTACAAAGTTACTTGCAACACCACTGGAATTTGCCTCAAAGTTCATGGCTTTATCAGGGTCTATCCCAAATCTTACTCCCTCCTCCACAGAATCCATGTTAGCAGCAAGAAAAACAAATTCCCAGCCTCCTAACTTTCTTTTGTTTATCAAGTCCTTAATGGCATCATAACCATATTCTCTACTGCTATTCTCCTGCCCATCTGTGATAATAACAAAGAGGGTTTTAGTTGATTCAGAGTTTTCTTGGCTGGCATAAATCATTTCTATGGTGGTCCCAAGGGCGTCTAAATGAGCGGTAAACCCCTCTGCCTTATAGTCACTATTTGTTAGGTGCTTAACCTCCCTAAGATCTTGTCTATCATGAATAATCTTATAATCCTGGTTAAATAGTACCGTAGTTACTAGAGCTTCCTCCTCAATTGCTTTTTGGCTCTCTAAGAAGGTGTTAAATCCTAAAACTGTCTCCTCTTCCAAATCATACATTGAGCCGCTCTTATATAGGATAAAAACCAGCTTAGTCCTTTACTTTTTCATATGACCCTCCTCTTCAAAGAAAGAATATCACCTGGTCAAATAAAAAAGGTCCCTTTAGAAGGGACATTACAGGCCTAAGAGCTTCTCACCGTAGTAGAACAAAACCTCATTTACTTTATGGATGTCATAGACACTCTTAATAATGAAATACTGAATAATTATATCCAGTCTGGAGCTAGGTAAAAGAGCGTAACCAGCCTCTTCTAACAGTCCATCAGTCTCCTCTAAATTCAACTCCATAGCCAGAGCCAGAGCTAGTACTGTAGCCTTACTAGGCTTATAACCATCCTGATTTTTAATTTTCGAAAAATGTCTTCTATCAAGATTGGCCCTTTTATAGACTTCTACATCACTAAGACCCCTTTTATCTATTAGTCCAAATAGATAATCTTTAAAGCCTGGCCCTACCTTACCTAACATCCCCTCAAGCTCCATCTCTACGGAGCTGACCTTGAGGTCTGGTTCCATAATCTTCCTATATACAAGTTCATCCTGAGGTCTAATTAACAGCTCATCTAATTCCTTAAGACTAATTGAAGGCACAAAATCAGCTCTATTAAAGATAACAAGATAAACTAGCAGGTCTTTTTCTAGTAAAAACTCCTCTATTGCCTCCCTGGCAACCTCTAGAGCCTCTGCCTTTGGATAACCATATATACCACTGGATATGAGGGGGAAGGCTATAGATTTGCAGCCCTCTTTTTCTGCTAAGTTCAAGGAGTTTAAATAAGTATTCTTAAGCAGCTCCCTCTCTCCACTAAGGCCATCTTTATAAATTGGGCCAGCTGCATGGATTACCTGACTAGCCTTCAGATTAAATCCTGGAGTAATTACCGCCTCGGAAGTTTTAATAGGGCTAAGTTTACTACAGGCTTCTTCCATCTTCCTAGATCCTGCCCGTGAAAAAATTGCACCACATACTCCTCCACCCATCCTAAGACCAGTATTGGCTGCATTTACCAGGCAGTCTACTTCAAATTTAGTAAGATCACCCTCTACAATGAAATAAGCCATAAAAACCTCCAAAAGTTTGTCAAAAAAAGTATAAGAAAAAAACCATGTAGTCTCCCACATGGCCTAGATGGTGCGAAAGGCGGGACTTGAACCCGCACATCCCGAAAGATACTAGCCCCTCAAGCTAGCGCGTCTGCCGATTCCGCCACTCTCGCTCACTCCTAAAATTATAGTAAAGCCATGAAGGATTGTCAAGAAGGATAATTACTGAGCTTATTGCGATGTATGCTTTTTTTCTTAAAAAGCATATCTAAATCTAGCACAAA
>LFTD01000089.1 GCA_001512625.1 Clostridiales bacterium DTU036
CATAGTCAATTACAATAATATTTGAACTCTTGTCTATCCCATAAAGCTCTTTTTTTAATGCTCTAAGGATTTCCGATTTTCCTGATCTCCTCATTCCAGTAATAATCTTAATGTCAGGAGTGCCGATTAAATTTTTTAATCTCTCCATATATTGACTTCTATATATAATTGTCATAAATTTACTCACTTTCAAAACTAAATTTATTTTGTACTTTTGAAAGTATTATAACATACACTTTCAAAACTTTAAATTATTTCTAGTTTTGAAAGCGTATTTTTTAAACTCATAATTTTTTTTCCTTATTAAAGTGCTTGAAATCCAGTGTCCATCGTTACTATCTGCCGTTGTCATAATTATGACACGAAACCCTCTTGCAGGATCAAGGATAAAACAGCCTTTTTCCAGGAAAGATAGGTGATTAAATGCTGGGGTAAGGCGTGTGTCATTAGTTTGACATCAGAGAATTTCATACAGTTCTGCTTATACGCTTGTAAATTCAGCTCATTTGTGATTATTACGCAGTAATAGCGCCAGTACGGGCTGAGGCCCGTACCAGCAGTACTCGCTAATAGCTCCGCCAAGATTCCTCTTAGCTCCACTAGATTTCTAGTCTTTGCTTAGCAGTAAATTCCCTCATGTTTTTAGTGCCAGTATCAATCCAGATAGCGTTATGAACTATCCTATCCATGATAGCGTCAGCACGAACTCCACCACCGAGCCTGTCATGCCAATCAGCCCTAGTAAACTGGGTGCAAAGAATTGTTGACACGCTATCCAGCCTTAGTTCTACAAGTTCAAAGATGAAATTGAGCTCTTCAGAAGACATCCTATCAAGGAGCCATTCATCTATTATTAGAAGCTCATACTTTGCATACTTTTTAAGAAGTTTTCTAGGTCCCATAGGTAGAAGAGTTGATTCATCATACTGGACTAGCAGGTCTGGTAGCCTGATATACTGGGTTCTGTACTGCGCTTTGCAAGCTTCTACGCCTATGGCACAAGATAAGAAGGTCTTTCCCGATCCAGTGAGTCCTTGAAAAATTAAGTTTGTACTTGTCCTCATGAACTGTAGTGTAGATAGTTCTGCCAAAAGGTTTTTATCTAAACCACGGCTGCCATAGTAGATGTTATTTATCTGGGCACTGGGAAGTCTGAACTTTGCTAGCTTTATGAGGCGTTGTACCGTGGTGTTATACTTCTCCTGGTACATGTAATCCACCATTCCCTGGAACCTTTCTTCAAAGGAAAGGTGAATGCTATCAGGATCTTTATACTGGAGGGTTAGATAGTCTATTGCACTTGGTATTCCAAGTTCTCTGAGTTTTCTTCTAGTCTCTTCATTTAGCATTGTTAAGACCCCCATAGTACTCAGAGCCCCTCACAAATCCGCCTAAGGTCTTATTATCATCTTTTGGATTATCTCTAGTCTCTAGAAAAANNCTAGAAAAATAATGTCTTGATTTGCACTAAGAATAGCCTTAAGATGATGATAGCGGGGAGAACTAACCTTGGTTAGAGCCAGCTCACAAGCAGTCTCAAGCCTCTCATCGGTATAGGTCTTACCAAGCCTTAAAACGGACAAGGATGGGTTGTATCCTTGTTCTTTTATTTGTACTTTAGAAAAGATTTGGTCTATTACATGTCCTGTATAACTGCCTATAGAGTAGGCCCAGTTAACGATACGCTCATAATCCCATCTAAGCTTAGTAAACTGGTCAGGCATGTCCTCCTTATGAGTAGAGTACTTATACTGCTGGTGTTTTCCAAGCCTTTTGTGGGTGGCTACTCTCTCGGAGGATACATAAATTTCTACTGTCCTTTCAGTAATCTTAAGGTCTGCCTTTTTACCAACATGTTGGTAAGGGCATGAGTAATAGTTTTTCTCAAAGATGACATGGCAGTTTAGGTTTACCTTGCGCCCATAAACCCAGCTTGATATCTCGTAAGGAATCTCAGGTAATGGACCTAGAAACTTCTTTTCTTCCATAAAAGCTTCGAGCCTACTATAGTCTCTTTTCTGAAAGGGCTGCCTGTTAAACTCATCTAACTTTTCAAGTATTGCCCTTTGGAGTTCATCAAGTGAAAAGAACTCATGATTACGGAGTTTAGCAATAATTGCTGTAGCAATCTTTCCAATAGTGCCCTCGACTGAAGCTTTTTCCTTTGGTTTTCTAACTCCTGTAGGCATTATGGCGCTCATGTAGTGGCTCCCCAGACTCTCATAGGACTCGTTTAGAATTATCTCGCCATCCCTTGGATGCTTTATTACACCGGTCTTGAGATTATCGCATACTGTGGCTACAGGAACCCCTCCAAAAAACTCATACATCTGTATGTGGCAATCTAGCCAAGTATCTTGTTTCATATCAAGGCAAGCCTTTACATAGGAATACTGTGAATAAGGAAGGGTAGCTACAAATAAATATACGGCTACCATCTCACCAGTACCAGGGTCAGTGTAATACATCTTTTTGCCTGACCAGTCAACTTCTACCCTTAGACCAGGTTTGTGCTGGAGATGATTTGTGATTTGACTTTTAATTGTATAGTCTTTATAACCCCTGCAAAACTTTGTGTAACCCATGGGGATGGACTCTTCTAAAGTACATTTGTCCTTGTACTCCTCCCAGAGAAGTTTTAGGGTTACCCCAACTTTTCTTAGTTCACTATGGATGTACTGGTAATCTACATTTTTATAGAGTGTTTCTACTGCAAACTTCTCTGGGTAGAACATCCGGTAAACTTCATCCTCGCTTAAGTCTCTCACATCTGAGTACCTGATACCTTTTTCCTTTGAGATGTGGATTACCGAGCTTACTGAGTGCTTGGACATCTTTCTTGTTGCTGCGATAGCATTTCTAGACATACCTGCATCAAGTAGCTCCATAATTAATTTGACTTTGATCTTATTAGCCATTTCTTATGGCCTCCCTTCAATAATTATTGGAGAAGAATCTCCAAAAATTATCATACAGGGACTTGTCAGTTAAGTGGAGCTATTAGTGATATCGAGTTAGAGATAATTGAAAAAACACCATTAAAAGTTAGGTGGAGCCACAACTGAATCTAGTGGAGCCATGCTGCGTATTGCTGGAGCCATTACTG
>LFTD01000114.1 GCA_001512625.1 Clostridiales bacterium DTU036
TATTTGTGCTAGATTTAGATATGCTTTTTAAGAAAAAAAGCATACATCGCAATAAGCTCTTATCATAGCTTGCTTTTCTTAGCAACTGCTGCTGTGATATACTGTCAAAAGGAGGTTTACCCATGAAAATACTCTTTACTGAAGATAGGAAAAATCAAGCTGCCATCGAAAAGGTGGCCAAGCTTTCAAATAGCATATATTCACAGAAGGGCGAGGGCCCCTTCTACCATATCCATACCTTTGGCTGCCAGATGAATGATCATGATAGTGAGAGGATGGCTGCCCTCTTAGAGCTAATGGGCTATGAGTATACTGAGGATGAAACTAGGGCCTCACTTATTCTGCTTAATACCTGCGCTATTAGAGAGCATGCAGAAGAAAGGGTCTATGGCTTTATTGGTAGGCTAAAGAGCCTAAAGGAAAATGACCTAATTATTGGAGTCTGTGGCTGTATGGTCCAGCAAAAACATGTTCTTGATAAGATTAAAAAATCCTATCCCTATGTGGATATGGTTTTTGGTACCCATAACTACTACCAGCTTCCCATCTATTTATTAAAGGCCCTTGAGGGGGAGAAGAGCATTAGTGTGCTTGAAGATAGTCCTAGAATTGTTGAGGAGCTACCTGCTATTAGGGCCTCAAAGATATCTGCCTTTGTAAATATCATGGAGGGCTGTAACAACTTTTGTACATACTGTGTAGTACCCTACACAAGAGGTAGGGAAAAGAGCAGGTTACCTGAAGACATAATAAAGGAAGTTAAGGGCCTGGTAGAGGAAGGCACTAGGGAAATTACCCTCCTTGGCCAGAATGTCAACAGCTATGGCAGAGGTCTTGAAGAAGAGGTGGATTTTCCTGAATTATTAAACAGGCTTAATGAGATAGAATGCCTCTATAGGATCCGCTTTATGACCTCCCATCCCAAGGACTTAAGTGATAGATTAATTGAGGCCATGAAGCTTGAAAAAATGGCCCCCTCCTTCCACCTACCTGTCCAGTCTGGCTCCACTAGGGTGCTAAAGATGATGAATAGGAAGTACACTAGGGAGGATTATCTGGACAAGGTCTATAAACTA
Source organism: Clostridiales bacterium DTU036 (assembly GCA_001512625.1). Lineage (GTDB taxonomy): Bacteria > Bacillota > Clostridia > Peptostreptococcales > Acidaminobacteraceae > DTU036. The sequence continues at coordinate 1,077 of LFTD01000114.1, forward strand.
AGACAGGCCCTGCCTCATATAGGCCTAACTACAGATATAATTGTGGGCTTTCCAGGGGAAGAGCTTGAGGACCTGGAAGCTACCATTTCTCTTATTGAAGAAGTAGGCTATGATTCGGCCTTTACCTTTATCTACTCAAAAAGACTAGGTACACCTGCAGCAGGCTATGAAGACAAGCTTGACTATGAAGAAAAGCATAGAAGATTTGATAGGATGCTGGGAAAACTAAATGAGATTGTTATAGAAAAGAACCACTCAAGACTGGGCCAGGTCTTTGAAGTCCTAGTTGAAGAAGAAACTGAAGCTGGCATCTACCAAGGCAGGACTCCCCAGGGTTTTCTTGTCCGCTTTCCTGGAAGCAGGGAGGACCTAGGCCAGCTTAGAGATGTAAAGATTACTAGAACCAAGAATTTTTCATTGGAAGGTGAAATATGCCACTAGACATAAAGGCGCTAACACCCATGATGCAGCAGTACTTTGAGATTAAGGCAACTGTGCCTGAGCATATCCTCTTTTATAGGCTGGGTGATTTCTATGAGATGTTCTATGAGGATGCAGAGCTTGCCTCTGAAGCCCTAGACCTAGTCCTAACAGCTAGGAATGCTGGTGGAGGCGCTAAGGCTCCCCTATGTGGGGTGCCCTATCATTCTGCCCAAAACTACATTGCTAGGCTTATTGACCAGGGCTTTACTGTAGCCATCTGTGAGCAGGTAGAGGATCCCAAACTCGCTAAAAACCTGGTAAAAAGAGAAATAGTTAAGATAATAACCCAGGGCACCCTGGTGGATGAGGACTTCCTAAAGAAGAGTGAGAATAATTACCTGGCTGCTCTTGCCAGGGAAGAGGGTGGCTACTCCCTTAGCTACTGTGATCTTTCTACCTTTTATTTAAGGTCTAGTTATTATGGGGAGGAGGAGCTTAGCGAGCTTGAAGAGGAACTCCTTAGTCTAAAACCCAGTGAAATCCTTATTGAAGAAGGTTTAGAGCTTAGGACTACTGGAGCTATACCAAGGCCCAAAAGTACTTCAAAGCTATTAGATAGTTTCTTAAAGGTTAAGCCCGATGAGGCTAGCCTAGGTTCTCTAAGTATTCTTTTTGAGTACATACTGGAGACCCAGTTTATAGAGCCAACAACCAGCTTTGATTATGAATTTTTGTCTAGAGAGGATTTTATGAGGCTGGACTCAACAGTCTACAGCCACCTTGAGCTTTTTGAGACCCTGATTGGTAAAAAGAAGAGGGGCAGCCTACTAGGTCTACTTGATAGGTGCTCAACTGCCATGGGGACCAGGCTCCTTCAAAAGTGGATTCAAAAGCCCCTCCAGTCCCAAAATCAGATTAATAGGAGGCTGGACCTAGTCGAGTTTTTCTATGATAGGCCTGAAATAATCCCAGGGCTAGAAGATAAGCTAGGAAAGATCCACGACCTTGAAAGGCTGATTAGTAAGCTAGTCTATAGTCATATTATGCCAAAGGACCTTAGAAAGATAAGTGCTTCACTTGAGGTGGTTCCTGAGATTCTTAGGGATATTGAGGGCCTTGATAGTCCATTAATTAGTGGCCTAGTGGCTCTACCTGAGCTTTACGGGAGGCTGGATGAGACCCTACTAGAGGATCCTGCAGCTACCATAGCCGAGGGAGGAGTAATTTCTCCTAAGCATCATCCAGAGCTGGCTGAGCTCCTTTACCTACTTGAGCATGGTACAGGGCTTCTTCTTGAGCTTGAAATGAGAGAAAAGGAAGCAACTGGAATTAAAAATTTAAAAATCAGGTATAACCGGGTCTTTGGTTACTTTTTAGAGGTTACAAATTCCAACCTCCACCTGGTACCTGATAGGTATATTAGGAAGCAGACCCTGGTGGGAAGTGAGAGGTATTTTACTGAGGAGCTAAAAGACCTTGAAGTCAAAATCCTTTCAGCCGAAGAAGAGCAGAAGGTCTATGAAAGAAGGGTCTATGAGGAGCTGGTTGAGGAGGTTAAGGGTTATAGTGAGGAGCTTCTAAGTCTGGCTAGAGCCCTTTCAGTTCTTGACCTGGGGCTGAGCCTAGCTAGAACCGCCAGAGACCAGGGCTATGTTAGACCAGTGCTGGTAAATGATAGGATCTTTGAACTAAAAAATAGCCGCCATCCTGTTTTAGAGGCCCTGCAAGGCAGGGAGAACTTTATTTCAAATGACCTCTACATGGATAAGGATAACCACTTTTTTATAATAACAGGGCCCAACATGGCGGGTAAGTCCACCTATCTTAGACAGGTGGCGCTAATAACCCTAATGGCCCATATGGGCAGCTTTGTTCCAGCTGATAGCGCCCTGATCCCTCTTACAGATAGGATCTTTACCAGGGTAGGGGCCAGTGATGATTTAAGCCAGGGTAAGTCTACCTTTATGGTGGAGATGAGTGAACTTGGCTTTATACTTAATAACGCCAGTGAGAACTCCCTAGTAATCCTTGATGAAATAGGTAGAGGTACTTCAACCTATGATGGCCTTAGCATTGCCTGGGCCACTACCGAGTATTTAAATGAGACCATAAAGCCCCGCTGCCTTTTTGCCACCCACTATCACGAACTAACCGAGGCCCAGGATAGGATTGAGGGTATAAAAAACTTTAGGATAGCAGTTGAGCAGATAGGTAAAGACCTGATTTTTTTAAGAAAAATTGTACCAGGTAGGGCTCACAGGTCCTATGGTATAGAAGCTGCCAAACTGGCAGGCCTACCTGAGAGTCTTATAAATAGGGCGTCTGACATTCTTAGAGACCTAGAGCAAAAGGACATTATGATGCCTAGTGAGGATAGGGGCAGCGAGATTAAAAAACTTGAACTAGCGGAGCTTAGGGGCCTTGAAATGGATGAGATAAGTCCTAGGGATGCCTGGACTATACTGGAGGATTTAAAGAAAAACTATGGATAGGATTCATAAACTTTCAGCCAGGGTAGCCAATCAAATAGCAGCAGGAGAGGTTATAACAGAGCCTCTTAGCGTTATTAAAGAACTAGTTGAAAACTCCCTGGACGCAGCTGCAAGATCAATAGAAATTGAAATAGAAGAGGCAGGGCTTAAGAGAATCTTTATTAAAGATGATGGCCAGGGCATTCTTTATGAGGATGCAGGGCTTGTTTTTGAGCGCCATGCTACCTCTAAGATAAACACAGCCACAGACTTAAAAAGCCTAGTAAGCTATGGCTTTAGGGGAGAGGCCCTGGCCTCCATAGCAGCAGTTTCCAAGGTCAGCCTTTCAAGCAGGCATAGGGACCAGATTCAGGGCTTTGAAACTATTATCTACGGGGGTAATAACCTTAGCTTAAAAAGGATTTCTAGGCAGATAGGGACCAGCTTTCTAATTGAGGACCTCTTTTATAACACCCCTGTCAGAGAGGGCTTTTTAAAAAAGCCAGGAATACTTGAAACTAACATTATCTCCTTTGTTAAAGCCATGGCCCTGGGTAACCCAGAGGTTAGCTTTAGGCTCCACAGTGATAATAGGCTGGTCCTTCAGACCTATGGAAGGGGCAGGGACAAGGCCATGACAGAGGTCCTAGGCCAGGAACTTGAGAGCTTAATTCCAGTAGAGTTTACAGGCAGGGACTATAAGTTTGAGGGCTATTTATCTAGTCTTAGCTTTTCTAAGACAAATAGTAAGAGTCAGTACTACCTAGTTAATAATAGGCTGGTAGAAAACCAGGAACTAAAGGATTTAGTTAAGAAGACCTATCAAGGCCTTCTACCTCAGAGAAGGTTTCCTGCTGTGTATTTTTTTATAGAAGTGGATCCAAAGGATCTTGATGTCAACATTCACCCAAGAAAAATGGAGGTAAGGTTTTCTGATATTAGTCTGCTTAGGGACCTTGAAGATAATTTAAGAAGCTACCTCTATGGTAGGCAGATCCACCCTGTTATTGAAGATAGGCCTGTCCAGCCAAAACTAGAAAGGCTTATTAATAGGCCCATCTATGAGGTCGAGGATATCCCTTTAAATATTTTTGAGAGTGTCACCATTGAAAAAAAGGAAGAGATAGCAGTTTCAGAGAATTTGCTAACTAGCTATGATGATTTTTTCCTAGGCCTAAGTTATCTAGGCCAGGCCTTTGCGTCCTTTTTAATCTTTCAAAAGGGTTCATCAATCTATTTTTGTGACCAGCATGCTGCCCATGAAAAAATCCTTTATGAGAGGTTTATGAAAGACTATAGGGAGGACAAGCTAGACCAGCAGATCCTGCTTCTACCCCTGACCATTAAACTTGATGCAAGCCAGCTTTTAGAAGTTGAAAGAAAGGCCGGGCTAATAAGTGGCCTAGGCTTTGATTATGAGGTCTTTTCTAGGGACTCAGTGGTTTTACGGAGTATCCCGCTAAGCTTTAGCCCTAACCAGGCTGAGCTTTTCTTCCAGGATATCCTGGAGGGCGAGACCAGTGGACTTGATGAAGAGGCCCTTATTGCCAGGGCCTGTAAGGCAGCCATCAAGGCCCAGGATAGCTTAGAAGAAATTGAAGTCGATGAGCTTCTAAACCAACTCAGGGTCTTAAATAACCCCCATTCCTGTCCCCATGGCAGACCTATATTTATAGAAATGCCTAGAAAGGAACTGGAACGACGCTTTGAGAGATAATCTTGTTATTTTTGGTCCCACTGCCAGTGGTAAATCCAGCTTGGCCTTGGAGCTTGCTAAAAGATATGATGGAGAACTTATTAACATGGACTCCATGCAGGTCTACCAGACCATGGATATAGCCACTGCCAAGCCTAGTAGGGAAGAAATGGCTCAGGTGCCCCATCACCTTTTTGACCTGGTCCTGCCCCATGAAGACTTTAGTAGCCAGGACTATAAAAGGATGGCTCTTAGGGCTATTTCGGATATAAGAAGTAGGGGTAAAAACCCAATTCTAGTAGGAGGGACGGGGCTTTACCTGTCCAGCCTCTACTATGATTATGATTTTAGAAATAAGGATGATGAAAAACGAAATTACTATAACTCTCTACTTAAAGAAGAAGGCATAGAAAGGCTCCAGGAGCTGGCAAGGGAAGGCTTCCCTGAGCTAGTAGATAAAGTTGATATTAATAACCCCCACAGGCTGATAAGGCTTTTAGAGACTGGCCAGGTTCTTGAAGAAAAAACAAGGTCAAGCTTACCACTAAAAGTTTTCTATCTTGACTGGGAGAGGGAGCTTTTAAATGGTAGAATAGAAAGAAGAATAGGTGCCATGATAGAAGCTGGTCTCTTAGAAGAAGTTGAGTATATCTTTACCCACTATGGCAAGATGGAATATCTACCCTCAATAAGGGGTATAGGTTATAAAGAATACTTCTCCTATCTCAAGGGCACTAGGAGCCTAGAAGAAGCTAAAGAAAGGCATCTTATTTCTACCAGGCAGTATGCTAAAAGACAGAGGACCTGGGCCAGAAACCAGTATTCTGATCTGGTCTATATAGATGGAAGACTTGATTTAGAGGAGAAAATTAAACTAATAGAAGAAAATTGGAGGTAGCCATGAACACTTTACAGGACAAGTTTTTAAAGAAGTTAAAAGACGAAAATATAGCCGTCACTATTTTCCTGGTCAGTGGGTACCAGCTAAGGGGCCTGGTTGAAGGCTATGATAACTACACTGTTATTATACGAACTGGAGAAGTTCAACAACTAATTTATAAACATGCTATCAGCACCATGGTACCCGGCACCAATATTGAATTTATGGAGGAATAAAGGATGTATAGAGATTTTGGAATCTCTGGTGCAATTGAGCAGTTTGTTGAAAAAAATGAGGAGGCTCTTGAGCCTCTCTTTTCTGCCCTGGAAAGCACCAAGGCCCACAATAACCTAAAGATACTTAAAGCCATGCAGGAAGCTGGTCTTAGTGATAACCACTTCCATTGGAACACGGGCTATGCCTATGATGACCAGGGTAGGGATGTGACTGAAACCATCTACTCTAAGGTCTTTGATACTGAAGACGCCCTAGTAAGGCCAGGGATTGCTTCAGGTACCCATGCTATAACCCTTATGTTGACTGGCCTTTTAAGGCCAGGAGACCATATGCTGACAATTACTGGGACCCCCTATGATACCCTGCTTGCGGTAATTGGGACCTCGGAGAAAAATGGTTCCACCCTGCTTGAACTGGGAGTCCAGTATGAAGAGATTCCAATGCTGGGCCGGGACTTTGATATTGAGGCTATTAAGGCAGGGATTAGGGATAATACCAAGGTCCTATATCTGCAAAGATCCCAGGGCTACTCCTTTAGAGAAACCTTTTCTTTAGAGGCTTTAGAAGAAGTAGTAAGGATTGCTAAGGGGATTAAGCCAGATATTATTGTGGCCCTTGATAACTGCTATGGTGAGTTTACTAGAAAGACAGAGCCTACTTCCCATGGAGTGGATATAATGGCGGGTTCACTTATTAAAAATCCAGGAGGAGGCCTTACCCTTAGTGGAGGCTACATAGTTGGAAGAAAAGATTTGGTCCTTCTTTGCGCCCATAAGCTGACTTCTCCTAGTCTTGGTAAGGAGGTGGGGGGGACCTTTGGTATTACAAGGACCCTGCTTCAGGGGCTCTTCTTCGCCCCATCTGTTGTAACCAACGCCCTTAAATCAGCCATGCTCTTTGGCAGGACCTTTTCTCAGCTGGGCTATGATATAAAGCCCGGGGTGGAGGATACAAGGGAGGATATTATCCAGGCCATTCTCCTCAGAGACCCTAAAAAGGTTATAGCCTTTTGTGAGGAGGTCCAGGCTTCTTCACCAGTTGATAGCCACCTGACCCCTATTCCCTGGCCCATGCCAGGCTATGATGCTGAGGTTATAATGGCAGCTGGAACCTTTATTCAGGGGGCTAGCATTGAGCTTTCTGCCGACGCCCCTATAAGGGAGCCCTATGTAGTATATGTTCAAGGAGCCCTTCTTTATGAGCAGGCAAAGCTCTGTATAATGAAAATCCTGACCAGGTTTGAAAAAATGGACCAGGAGAAGTAGGCAAAATGTAAAAAGCTTCTAAGTAGACTATACCTAGAAGCTTTTTTTCATTTAATAAATCTCATTACCGCTTGGACTGTACCAAGTATGGAGACGTCCCTTGTCAGGATGGGTTCAAAGTCTGGGTTTTCTGGTTGGAGCCTGATATGGCCGCTTTCCTTGTAGAAGGTCTTTACAGTGGTTTCTTCTCCTAGTAGAGCTACCACCATCTGGCCATTGTAGGCCTCAGGGCTCTCCTTAACTAAAACATAGTCTCCATCATAGATACCAACATCCTTCATGCTCTCTCCCTGGACTTCAAGGAAGAAGTGGTTTCCACCCCCTATAAAGTGGGGAGAAACAGGTAGATAGTCTTCAATGTTTTCTACTGCCAGGATTGGTTTTCCAGCCTGGACTTTACCAAGAAGGGGGATACTAAGGGTTTCAGCCAAGGGCTGGATATCTTCTGTCAGACTGATGGCTCTATTTTTTGACCCATCTCTTTTTATAAAGCCATACTCTTCTAACTTTTCTAGGTGGCCATGGGCAGTAGATGTGCTTTTAAAGCCTAGGCCTCTACAAATTTCCCTAACTGTAGGTGGATAGCCATTAGAAAGAATTTGCTCCTTGATATAATCATATACTTCTTGCTGTCTTGATGTTAAACCCATAAGTCCCTCCTTTTGCCCATTATAGCACAAAATATCCACCTAATCAAACGAATGTTCTGGGCTAGTAGAGCTCTACATCCTTGTCCATTAGGTACTTATCAAACCAGTTCTCAATCTCCTTAAGCCTTCTAATTCTCTCCTTTGGTTTACCAGAACGGGAGAGCTCATGGTTCTCGCCATGGAATAGGACCAGCCTAGAAGTTACCCCATGAAGTTTAAGGGCAGTGTGCATCTGCATAGCGCAGCTATAGTGACATCTGTAGTCTTCATCTGAGTGAATAAAGAGGGTAGGGGTCTTGGCATTAGGAGCATGTTTAAGGGGGGAAACCTCCCAAAAATGATCAAAATTTTCCCAGGGGGTGGCCTGCTGCTGGTCTGAGTTAAAGTAGTAGCCAATATCTGTTATTCCAAATTTACTTACCCAGTTTGAGATGGACCTCTGTGAACAGGCTGCGGCAAAGCGCTGGGTGTGGCCTATAATCCAGTTTGTCATAAAGCCACCATAGCTTCCACCCATAACCCCAAGTTTTTCGCTGTCTATTGCTGGATATTTTTCTAGGATAAGGTCAGTAAAGTCCATAAGGTCCTCATAGTCTATGGTTCCATACTTGCCTCTTATATCAGAGAAGTCTCTACCCCTGCCATCGGAACCTCTGGGATTAGTAAAGAAGACTATATAGCCCCTCTCTGCTAGGTAGTGGAGTTCATGGAAAAAGACTGAGCCATAGGCGGTTTTAGGTCCACCGTGGATACTTAGTAGCCCTGGATATTTTTTATTATCATCATAATCAGAGGGTAGGAGAACATAGCCAGTATAGTTAGTACTATTTAATTGAAAGTCAAATTCATCTAGCTTGGCCCTTCTAAGCCTACTTTCTTCCTTGTTTAAATCAGTTAGAGCTAGTTCAAGCCCACCTTCAACCTTATAGATTTCTTGAAGGTCTAGGCCTCTTAGGAGAACTGCATAAATCTCTCCATTTAGGACATCAAAGCTATCTACCGAACCTTTTTCACTGGTTAGTTTTTTTAGATTACCCTCCTCATCAATTACATTTAGATAGGAGTGGTCAAACTCAGTTGTGGCAAAGTAGAACTTACCATCATCAACCTTTTGTGAGGCTCCGCCAATTAATCTAACATCAGAACCCACTGAGTTCCACATGGATACATCCCAGCCCTCGGGGGAGATTTGCTTAACCTCACCACTAACCCTATCTAAGGTATAGATGTCATGGTCCTGGTTTCTACCATGGATCTTGCCATCGGAAGCTGTAAAAACAAACTTCCTTTCATTTAAGAAGGCAAAGTAGGAGTAGTGGCAGTTAAAATCTTCTCTTAGTATTTGGTCCTGGCCATTTTGTAAATCTAATAGGTGGAGCTCCTGGTAGGGCTCAAGCACGTCGGTATAGTTAGATGATAGATAGGCAACCTGCCCTTTATTAGGATCTATTTCAAAGCTTATAACATTAGTAAATTCTCCAGTAAGAGCCTTGAACTCCCCAGTGGATTTACTGTAGGAGAAGAGTCTATTTCTTACCTTGTTAACAAAGCCCACATTGTTGGCCCAGAAGGGTATTTCATCAATAACCTTGACTGAGGCTTCTAAAGCGGCCTTCTCGGTTTGGTCACTAATTTTTTCGGTATCTTCTTCAGGTTTTCTCCAGGCCCCCATAAAAATAAGCTGATCGTCATTTAGGCTCATGAGCTTTGAGGGCCTAAAGGGTAGCTTGGTTATAAACTGCGCCTCTCCTCCATCTAGCGCTAAGCTATATAGATCCGCTGAAAAGAAGCTCTTTTCTTCCTCTTTATTTTCTGGCCTTTCTCTAGTGGCGGTGAAAAGAATAGTGTCTCCATCAAAACCATAAAAACCAGAAAATTCCTTTGATGTAAAGGGACTGGATTTTTTAGTTTCTTTATCATAGAGCCAGAGCTGTTTGTCATAGCCGTTCTTTTTAAGGTTGGCTTTACCAACAACAAAAGCAAGTTTTTGGCCATTTGGCGCCAGGCTAAGCTGGCCTAGGTATTGGTAGTCTAAAAACGAATCTAGTTTAATTTGCATACATTCCTCCTATTTATTAACTATAACCAGTTTAAAGCATTGATGGGCCCAGTGCAAGAAAGCTTTCATAAATATATGGCTACTATTAATCATTTAACAAATAGTTAATAATCGCTTGGAATTATTGAGGCTCTAGATAATATATTTGGTTAAAGTTATATATTTTGTAGGATAAGCTTTATATGAGCACTTACAACTTCATCTTTTTGTAAGCCCTGGGTTAGTGCCAAAATCCAGGGTAATTATTGGCCAAGAAGAGGAGGTTTATCATGAAAAAGAAATACGTACTTGTTTTACTGGTTCTTATCCTGGCACTAGCACTGACCTCCTGTGGTACAAAGAAGGCAGAGGCAAAACTAGCTGAAAAGCTTAGTGAGAAGATTTTAGAGAAGGCAACGGGCACCAAGGTGGATCTTGATTTGTCAGATGAGAAGGGGCTAGCTTCTATTAAGAGTGATGATGTAGAGATGAGTTTTGGCTCTAGTCTTGCCTGGCCTGTGGATAAACTTCCTGGAATTCCTGAAGCTAGAGGTGTAGATGTAGTGAGCCTGGCAGAAATGAGTGAGGAATACTACTTTTCACTTACTTTTACTGGACTTGATCAGGCAGGTATGAAGGCCTATCTTAAGGAGCTAAAGGAGGCAGGCTTTAGGACCATTAGTGAATCAAATTTTAATGGAGTAGAGAATTTCTCTGGAGCCAACAAAGATGGCCAGATGCTGACCATCCTCTATAGCTATGATGAGGATCAAGAGCTGGGGACTACTATAATGACCCTAAGTAAATCAGAGCTAGATGATTTTAAGTTCCTTGATGAGGAAAGCTTTGTGAATGATGATTTGAGCAAGTGGCCCAGGGGCTTTATTGAGGGCCTGCCAGAACTCGAGGGCGATATTGTTTCCCAGATTATTTCTAGTGAACTAATAATCATTAGTTTTGAAAATATTCAGGAAGCCAGGCTCCTATCCTATGTGGAGGAGCTTAAGGTTCTAGGCTTTACTGAAGAGGCGGTTGAAGTTAGTACCCAGCAGTCGACTATCTACTCAGCTAATAACCAGGAGGGCGAGAGAGTATCACTAAGCTGGGACGACCAGGGAAACATCCATCTACAACTTTCTAAAGAAGACTAAAAGCTTAAAGGGAGCAGGCCTGGCTGCTCCTTTCTTGACTTAGAGTTAAATCAAGCCTATAATTTATTTAAATTTCAAGCTTTTAGGAGGAACCAATGAATATTTGGCATGATATAGAAGAATCAAGGATCAAGCCCCATGAATTTATAGCAATAGTGGAAATTCCCATGGGAAGTAAGGTCAAGTACGAGCTTGACAAAGAAACCGGTGTCTTAAAGATGGACAGGATTTTACATACATCAACCCACTATCCAGCAAACTATGGCTTTATTCCAAGAACCTTTGCAGATGACGGAGATCCACTAGATGTGCTTATTCTTTGTACTGAAAAGATTCATCCCATGGTGGAGGTCCACTGTTACCCCATTGGCATGTTTCAGATGGAAGATGAGATGGGGGTTGATGAAAAAATCATAGCAGTTCCCTTTGCGGACCCCGTTTATAATGGATATAGAGATATTAATCTTCTACCCAACCACGTTGAAGAAGAAATGAGGCATTTCTTTTCTGTTTATAAAGCCCTGGAAGGCAAGAAATCTATTGTAGGGGAGATTGGTAACTATAATAAGGCAGTTGAAGCCATAAGAAGAAGCATGGAGATGTATAAGGATAGGTTCGCCACTGAACTTGACAAGTAATTTTTTATAGAGTAAACTTAATTGTGTAATTTAATATTTTTTCAGCATGGGGAAAGGGGTGAAAATCCTCTACAGAGCCGCTGCTGTGATAAACTGAGCTGTCTGTTACCACTGGTAATACGGGAAGGTAGACAAGTTCTATAGTTTTAAGTCAGAATATCTAGCTGAAAAAATTGCAACTATCTCTTCGGACCTAAGAGAATGCAAGGCTAGATAGTTTTAGCTGTTTTCACTTAGGATGAAGGCAGCTATTTTTTATGAAAAGAGGAAAGAATGAAAAGAAAGTATTTAGTTAGTCTGCTTTTAGTCCTACTATTAATTTTAGCAGGTTGTGGCTCCACCGGTGCTAAGGGCTCTGAGCTTCCCACAGTAGACAGGGCAGGTTATGAGATTGAGCTACCTAAAAAAGTAGAAACCATCATCTCTATGGCTCCCTCCACCAGCCAGGTTATTGAAGAACTTGGTCTAAAGGACAAGCTTATTGGAGTAGATATGCAGACCCCCTTTTATGTCGAGGGAGTGGATCAGCTAGCCCAGTTTGAACTCATGAGCCCAGACCTAGAGGCTATGGCAGCACTTAAGCCAGATCTTGTTTTTGTAACTGGTATGTCCAGCCAAGGAGGAGAAGATATATATCAGCCCCTTAAGGATTTAGGTATTGTGGTAGCTACTATTCCCTCAAGTGAGAGTATTGAGGAAATTAAAAATGATAACCAGTTTATTGCCGATGCTCTAGGGCAATCTAAAAAGGGCAAGGAAATAAATGACAAGATGCAAGAAGCCATAGATGAGATAGCAAAGAAGGCTGAAGCTGCTGAAAGTAAAAAGACAGTACTATTTGAAATAGCGGCACTTCCAACTATTTATAGTTTTGGTAACTCCACCTTTATGAATGAGCTAATTGAGCTTGCAGGAGGAGAAAATATTTTTGCAGATGAGTATAGCTGGATAGCAGTTAATGAAGAAGCCGCAATATCTAAAAATCCCGATGTGATTTTAACCAATGTCAACTACCTTGAAGACTCTGTTGCTGAGATTCTTTCAAGAGATGGTTGGGAGCAGGTTGAGGCTGTTAAAAATGGTGATGTATATTACATTGATAATGGTTACTCAAGTCTTCCTAACCACAAGATAGTCCTGGCTCTCCAAGAGATGGCTAAAGCCCTCCACCCAGAAATTTTTAAATAGGTAAACTATGAAAAAGCTTATGAGAAAGATAGTCTTTAGTATAATCCTGGCCCTGGCAGTTCTGGTACTCTCAGCGGTACTGGGTTCTGCCAAGATTCCCCTGGCCAACATACCTGGCATCATTTCCCATAAGCTTTTTTCTTCCGTTTTAGATCCAGAGATAGATAAGTTAATTGCAGATATCTTTTGGAAGATTAGGCTACCTAGGACCCTGGCCTCCTTTATGGTAGGAGGGGCTCTAGCAGTTTCCGGTACGGTTATGCAGTCGGTTCTAAGAAACCCTCTAGCCTCTTCCTACACACTAGGAGTATCATCTGGAGCCTCCCTAGGAGTGGCCCTGGTCATTGCCCTTGGAATCAGCCTATCGGGACTTGGAAGCCTCCTACTGCCCTTTGTGGCCCTGGTCTTTGGCCTGGCAACTGTGTTAGCAGCTCTGGGAATTTCTTCAAGGTTTGATGCAGGCCTTGAAAACCAAACTGTTATTCTTACAGGTATGGTTATTTCACTCTTTATTAATTCCATCTTAACAATTATCATGGCCCTATTTAGGCAGCATCTTCAGAGGCTGGTTTTTTGGCAGCTGGGAAGTTTTTCTGGGCTTAACTGGGATCAGCTAATGATAATAACCATAAGTGTTGTGCCAACAGTCATCTTTCTTATGACCTATAGTTTAGAGATGGACCTGATGAGCTTTGGTGAGGAGCACGCTCTATCTGTGGGCATTGATCTTAAAAAGACCAAGCTAATTCTTATTTTTCTTTCAACCTTTCTTACTGGGGCCTCTGTTGCCTTTGTTGGGGTAATTGGTTTTGTTGACCTTATTGCCCCCCATATAGTGAGAAAGATTTTTGGCTCTTCCCATAAGATAGTACTGCCACTTTCTTTTATCTTTGGAGGCACCTTTATGGCCCTGGCTGACATTATTTCTAGGGTTATAGTGGCTCCTTCAGAACTTCCAATTGGCTCAGTTACAGCCCTGATTGGGGCACCATTTTTTACCTGGGTCTATTTTTCAAGGAGGAGGAGCCAGGATGCTGGAGTTTAAGGATGTTTATGCAGGCTACAATGGCAGGGATATAATTAAGGATATAAACTTTACAATAAAGAGGGGAGAGAGCCTGGCCATAATTGGTCCTAATAGCTGTGGAAAGACCACCCTACTTAGAGCAGCTGCAGGTATTATCCAGCATAGGGGCCAGATTAGCCTATCTGGTAGTGCTATAGATACCATGAAACGCAGGGATATTGCTGAGCATATTGCCATGATGAGCCAGATTAACCATGTTCATTTTCCCTATAGTATCTACGAGACAGTTATGATGGGCAGGTACCGCTTTTTAAGAAAAAACCTCTTTGGTAGGCCGGGCCCTCAGGATATAAAAATTGTTGAAGAGACCCTGGAAAAAACCAGTCTCATGGATATTAAGGATAAAAGCCTTAATATACTTTCTGGAGGCCAGCTCCAAAGGGTTTATCTTGCCCATACCCTGGTCCAGGAGCCAGAGCTTATTCTTCTTGATGAGCCCACAAACCACATGGATGTGAAGTATCAGATAGATGTGGTTAATTTTTTAAAGGACTGGGCTCTAAAGGAAGGCAAGGCTGTTGTTGGGGTCTTTCATGATATAAACCTGGCCATGGAGCTTACTGATAACCTTATGTTTATGAAAGAAGGCAGGATCCACGGCATGGGCTCTGCTCAGGAGCTTATAACCAGCACCTTTTTAGAAGAAATCTATGAGATGGACATTGTTTCCTACATGGTTAGGTCTCTAGAACGATGGAAGAAATTTGAGGAAGATTATGAATAAATACAAAAGTCCCTATGAAGCCTATCCTTTTTTATCCGATGATGGGGATGACTACAGGTGTGACTTTGAAATATTAACAGACAGGATGGCATCAGAGACTGGTCTTTTAGCGTCCCTTATTCTAGAAGAAGAGCTAAGAAATGACCTTATAACTGTAGCTGAACTTATCTACCACCTAAATGCCAGTCTTAGGACCTTTTACTCAGTTAAAATAGAAGAAGAAGAATTTCTACTTAGAAAGGTGGGGGAGTTAGAGGAAAAGAATAGAGATAGATTTACTAGGTTTGTTCTACCAGTTGGCTCTAGTAGGGCCAGTCTTGCCCATATGTTAAGGGCTGATGGCAAGGCCCTGGTTAGGCTTCTCTATAGACAGGCAGAAAAAGAGAAGCTTGATAGGAAGCTAATAGATCTTGCTAACCTCCTATCTGGTTACTTTTTTATGCTGGCCCTTGAGTTAAATAGGTTGGATGGAAAAGAAGAATTAGATTTTATTAGTAGGAATTATAAATAAAGAGAAAATAGCTTGACCCCGAACAATTGTTCTGATATTATAGTTATACAGAACATTTGTTTGGAGGCAGTTATGAATATAAATAATCCTTTTAAATTTGTAAGCAGGGTCCTGGTTATAAGTCTTCTTCTTGCGGGCCTCTATGTATATATGCCTAGGGAAGAGCCACTAGTTGTTCTAGCAGAACCCCTAGAAACCATTACTCTTGAAGTAGCCCCTGGTGACAGTCTTTGGTCCCTGGCTCTAGATCTTTCTACTGAAGATCCAAGAGCCACAGTGCATTTGATTAAGACAATTAATGGTCTCAATGACGATTTGATTTATCCAGGTCAGCTCCTAGAGGTTCCGGGAAATAAAAGCCTCCAGGTCTATAATAATTAGACCTGGAGATTTTATTTATCTTCATCAAGCTCGAAGTTTTTAATAATGTCTGCTTTAACATTTTTTCTATGGGCTGCATAGAGCTGGGTGGTGGTTACATTGTCGTGGTCAAGGAGGTTTTGAACATCGTAGATGGAAAAGCCTCTTTCTATTAGGGTTGAGGCAGCTGTTGCCCTTAGTTTATGGGGGCTATAGCCCTGGCTCCTAGAGGTCTTCATGGCAAGCGCTGTGTATTTTTTCACCAGTTCCCTAATGGCCCTTTGAGTAAGGCGTTTATTTTGTAGGGAGAGAAAGAGGGCTTCCTCAGCCACGTCCTTTCTTTCTAGTGTCAGGTAGTCATTAAGAGCCCTCTCAGTTGTATCATTAAGGGGCAGGACTGTTTCCTTGTCTCTTTTCCTATAGACAGTAAATTCTTTTCTACCAAAATGAAAACTTGAGATATCAAGATTTGCCAGTTCTCTTAGCCTTAGGCCATAGGTTATAAAAAAAAGAAGGATGGCTCTGTCTCTATACTTGGTTTTTTCCCAGTAGATAAGTTCTCTTTCACTAAGGCCTTCACCGGTTTCTACTACATAGAGGAGCTCGATAATTTCATCTTCATGGAGCCTTTTAATAGTATCAGGCTGGGCTTTTGGCATTCTGATTGGATTAAGGCCTGCACTAAGGTCGGTGTCAAGCTGCTCATTTCTAAATAGGAACCTAAATAGGGAGGAGAGGCTAGAACGCTTTCTTGAGATAGAGGCATTGTTATTTTCAAAGACATGCATTTCACCATCTATTTCCTTATAATAGCGTCTGCAATAATCACCCAGGAACTCATTGAGGTCTCTTGAGCGAAGAGCGGCCAGTTCTTCTAGTTTTATTTCCTTTAACTTGTCTGCCTTCGATAGCAGGGTCTCCTCTAAAAGATATGTGAAAAAAAACTCAATATCTCTAGTATAGGCCAGTGCAGTGGCAGGGGAGACCGAGCCCTTTAAAAATATAAAATAGTCCCTCATAAAAAGTGGTAGACTAAGCTCAAGCTCTTTTATCTGTTTTGAAATTTCTATTTCCTCCCTAAGAAGCTGCTTAGGCTTACCCTTAGTATTAATATGATAGCTCACTGAGTTCTCCTTCCAGTTCTTTTAAGACAATGGGATCAGCACCTAGTTCAAGGAGCATGCCATAAACTAAATGTAGGCTCCTAGATTCAAAGCTTAGCTTCTCCTTGAAATACTTATCTACTATAGAGGCCACATCAAAGCCCAGGCTCTCAAAGCTAAATCTTAGTAGCTCAGGTGATGAGCATTCTATGGCGCCTTTATCAAAACAGAAACTGCAGTTTCTACAGGAGCCTGCAAGTAGGGCCTGACCATTAAGTTTTCTTTCATAGCTCATTAGTAGGGGGTCCACTAGATCCCTCCAGTAGAAGTACTCATCTTGTCTTGCCTCCAGCTTATGGCTAATAACTAAAACCTGCCTGTATTTACTGAGAAGGGCTGGTATGCTAAAATCATAGGGCGGACAGGCAAAGTGTAGGTTGAAGTTTTCACACTTTGAGCAGTAGCTATGAACTAGGCTGGGGTTGAAGGTCTCCTCGATAAAAGAGGCCATGCTTATAACTCTTATTTCCATAAGTCCTCCATCTTTTCCCAAAATATACATTTAAGGAATAGTTATTTCAATAATAGCAGGAGAAGCCCAATCTGTCAACTTCTCCTCTAATTCATTACCCTGAGCATTAAGAGCTCCCCAGGGCTTCTTCTATTTAGCAGTAGTAGATTTTCCTTGGCTGTGTTCTTATAATAAATCTTAAGCTCTGAACCCAGGTCTAGATCTAAATAGTCTTCGAGCTGGTTTTTCTTATCCTCTATGGTAGTACCTGTATCTAATTGATATATATCGTAGAGTTTTAGGATAAGCTCGTAGCGCTCTTCATCACTGGGGGTCTGCCAGAAATCCTGGTCTTCTACAGCCAGGCTTTCATCATAGACAAAGATCAGGTCAAAATCCTCATAGTCCTTGGGTTGACCTTCTATAAGCTTACCAGTTGTAAAACTACTAGGTCTTGGCAGCCCTAGGTTTAAGTCATTATTGTACTTGTCATATATGGATAGCTGCGCACAGCCTGAAACAATCAAAACTAATATCAAGATAAGAAGTCTCTTCATAACCCACCTCCTAATACAAGGATAACAAGCCTGAAGGAATTCTCAACTTGAATTATAGTTGAATTCTAATAAGGTTATTGATTTATCAAAGTCTAATTTTTACTTATAGGAAATATTTAGACAGAGATTTTACTTTCATAATATTAATCAAATTAATATATCAGAGATGCCCCCTGTTTCTTGTGTGTTTTTACTACCCAACCTACTAAATATATATATGTTTGCAAATGCAACTATTATTTGAGCAGATAAATATTCCTAAACTGACTATTAGCTCCCCTACTTTCAGTGATAATCAGCAAATAATTATAAATATTATATTTATTTATTAATTCGCTTCTTCCAATTTTTTACTAGATTTTCTTCAATACCTAGGTTTTTAGGCCTGTAAAAGCTCTTATCTTTTACTCTTTCCGGTAGATAGTTCTGCTCTATCCAGCCTCCCTCATGGTCATGGGGATAGAGATAAGTGGCCTTGGATTTTGATAACTTCTTCTTAGTGGAGTCTGTTAGATGCTCAGGAACAAGTCCGGGGCCATCTTCCTTCACCTGGCTATAGGCTAGGTTTATGGCTTCATAGGCACTATTACTTTTTTCAGCCAGTGCTAAACAGATGGTGGTTTCGCTAAGAATAATCCTGGCTTCTGGCATACCAATTTTGTGGATAGCTTCAAAACAGGCATTGGCTAAAACCAGGGCCTGGGGATCAGCTAGGCCTATATCTTCAGCTGCTAGAATAATTAGTCTTCTTGCAATAAACTTTGGGTCTTCACCTGATACAAGCATCTGGGCTAGATAGTAAAGAGCTGCCTGGGGGTCAGAGCCCCTAACGCTTTTAATAAAGGCTGAAATAACATCATAGTGGTAGTCTCCCCCTTTGTCATACTTTAGATAGGGAGTCTGGGTGCACTGGGCCACTATATTTTTATCTATGATTATCCTACCCTGGGTCTTTTCAGTTGTAAGAACAGCTAGTTCAAGGATGTTCATGGCCCTTCTAGCGTCTCCTGCAGCTTCTTTAGCTATTTGAGCTAAAACCTCATCATTTAGCTCAATATCAACTTTTTCCAGCTCCCTATCTTCCCTGAGAGCTCTTTTTAGAAGCCCGATGATATCTTCTTCGCTTAAGGCTTTTAGCTCGAAAATAAGGCTTCTGGAGAGCAGGGCGGAGTTTACCTCAAAATAGGGGTTTTCTGTTGTAGCACCAATAAAAATAACTGTCCCCCTCTCCACATGGGGTAAGAGGGCGTCCTGCTGGGCCTTGTTAAACCGGTGGATCTCATCAATAAATAGAATAGTAGTCCTAGACTCTAAGGCCAGGTCCTCCTCAGCGTTTTTGATAACCTCTTTAAGCTGGGCTATACCTGAGGTAACTGCGTTTAGGGAGATAAAGTTTGAGTGGGTCATCTGGGAAATTATTTGGGCTAGGGAGGTCTTACCCACTCCTGTTGGACCAAAGAGAATCATGCTCCTTAGCCTATCTGCCTTTATCATTCTTCTTAAGAGGCTCCCCTCCCCCATAAGCTCTTTTTGACCAAAAAACTCCTCTATGCTTTGGGGTTTCATCCGCTCAGCTAAAGGGGCACTTTTTTTGGCTTCTTCTTCTCTCATTAAATCAAAAATATCCATAATTCTCTCCTAAAAAGTATTATAACATAGCCAGGTCTTGACTAATACTTAAATGGTCTTTAG
>LFTD01000057.1 GCA_001512625.1 Clostridiales bacterium DTU036
TTTTGTAGGCCTATGCTATTCATCATGCCCGATGGGGTTTCATAGACCCTTAGGCCCTGATTGCCATCCCTCTTGTCCCAGGTCAGGCCCTTGGAGGAGATTCCTCCCAGCTGGGACAGGTCCATGTATTTTTCAAACTCCCTGCCAAAGCCAAAGGTACCTGAGGCAGCTATTACTGGATTTTTAAGTTTTTTCCCAAATAGATTAATAGTTGTCAAAGAGCACCTCCTGGGATTCAAATACAGGTCCATCCTTGCAGACGGTTTTCATGCCCTGGCTGGTTTTTTGAGCGCAGGCCAGGCAGGCTCCTATTCCACAGGCCATATGGCTTTCTAGAGAAAGGTAGAGAAGGCCATGAATCTTTTCTTTTACTGCCTTCATCATGGCCATGTTGCCACAGGCATAGACGGCTTCGTACTTGTCTTCAAGTAGCTCAGTTACAAAGCCTTTATGGCCAAGTGAGCCAGTTTCAGTTGAGACCTCCACCTTGTTTGAGTACTCTTTAAATCTATCTATGAAAAAGGCCTCATCTCTAAAGCCAAGATAGACATCTACTGGGCCCTGGAGTTTTTTTGCCAGGTAGAGTAGGGGGGCTATGCCCACTCCTCCTCCAACTAGAGCCACCCTTCCTTCTTTTAGAGGGTAGCCCTGGCCTAGGGGGCCTAGGAGAGAAATAGTGTCTCCTGGCTTCATGCCAGTCATTATCTCAGTTCCCTTTCCCACCTCCTGGTAGAGGATGCTCAGGCTCTTTTCATCGCTATCACAGACTGAAAAGGGTCTGGGTAGGTAGGGGACGCCATTCCAGTTACTAAACATGTAGAACTGGCCCGGTTCTGGTTTATCAGCTACTTCTACCACCATCTCATACATATCAGAAGTCAGCTGGTTATTCTTAAGAATCTTTACTTGTCTATAGGCTTCCATTTATATCCCTCACCATATCTTCTATGGCTTTTCTAGTATAGAAGTCAAATTTTTCCTGTCCGTCTTCAAATTTTTTGTAGTTGGTTATAATTCCCCTTGAGGAATTTACCACTCCACCATTTCCATCATTTAGGTAGAGTTTTACCTCTTCTGCAGTGCCTCCCTGGGCTCCATAGCCTGGGATTAGAAAGAACTGGTCCTGGTATCTACCTCTTATCTTTACTGCCTCGTCCCTATGAGTACCACCTGTTACTAGACCAAGACTTGAGTAGCCCTCAGAACCAATATAGTCCCTACCCAG
>LFTD01000011.1:0-19024 GCA_001512625.1 Clostridiales bacterium DTU036
TAGGTGACATGTTCCACCCTCTTAACCTGGGCTGGGATTATCTTTATCTCGGTCCTAGTCTCCTTTTTCATGGTGGCGAGTTCACTTCCACACTCATCGCATACAAGCTCACCTTCATCAAGTTTATACTCTATAGTCTCAGTCTCTAAGTCCTTAGCGAAGTCTCCGCGCCCCGCTTTCTTCTTCCTCTTAGCGGGAACCTTTTCAAAAACCTTATCAGCCTCGGGCTCCACACTGATGGGAAGTTTTGTAAGCTCTGCTTCATCAAAAAGATCAAGTAAAGAAATCTGGTCAGCTGCCTGCTTTTCACTGGAGCTACCAAACTTCTTTTTATTGTGTAGCTTGAGGAGCTCGGTATAGTAGTCTTCTAGCATCTTTAGCTCTTTTATCTGCTGGTCTTTATTCTTAATGAGCTCATCTTTTGATAGAAGCTCCTCAGATAAAGACTTCACAAGAGCGCTCAGTTTTTCATTATCTTTTCTAAGTTTGCTTAGCTTATCCACCCTATATTTCCTCATCTTTTCACTTGATTTATTAAGTCTATTATACCAAAAAAAGCCCTGGATTTCAATGCTTTCAAGGCTTTTTCCACACTTCTTTTCTTTTTACTTTTTGACTGATTCCAGGAGCCCTTAGAAGGTTATAAAAGTCTTCTATACCCAGCTCCATGGTCAGCTCACCATCTAAAAACTCTGGCCAGATTACCTTTCCCCTCTCAAGTCTCTTAAGATGAATCCAGAAGCCATTATCTTCCCAGACTAGGATCTTGACCAGGTTTCTCCTCTTGTTACAAAAGCCAAAAAGAATTCTTTCTCTAGGCTCTAGCTTAAAGCTTGTCATTACTATCTCACACAGGCCGTTAATGCTCTTTCTTAGGTCTGTCGCTCCACAGGCAAGCTTTACCTCATAGTTATGGTAGTTAAACACCTCTGTCCCCCTTGGTAATAATGCCAAGGCCGCAGAGGATGCTATCCCCTAGGTAAATTTGGCAGTTAGAGAGCTTAACTATAATACCAGGCTCCCCGGCTTTGAATGTGGTTTCAGGGTTAGCTTCTAAAACTTCCTCTTCAGAAAAAGTAATCTCGGGACTTAGGCTTACAAACCTAACCTCTTCACTCTCTCTTTTCTTAGTACGCCTTCTAAGCCAGCCAGAAAGGGTGGATAGGGGAATGCCACTCTCATCACCCCACTGGCGCATAGTTAGACCACTGGATTCATAGAGTTCAATGAGCTCGGCTATCTCCTCTTTACTTCTGCGTCTTTTTATGATCTTGCCTTCCATTATTACCTCCTCTTTACAGAGATAATAATAGGCTAATGCAGGGCCAGATAATAGGCGCCCTTGATTTGACGCTTACAAAGAGAACACATAAAGAGGCTTGTTTAGGTACGCCTTTTTTTATTTGCTCTAGCAAAAAAAGAAAAGGGTAAAAGGACAGCCCCTGAGTTTAAAGAATAACCTCAGGGGCCACATCAACTTTAATACTTGGAGCTCTTTTTAGCAACTAGGTGCAACAGCTCCTTTATAATTTAAGCTCTTAGTAGATCTATTTTTGTAAAAAATCCTGAAGGCTATGGAGGTCTTTAAGCACAATCTCCAGTTTGCCCTCAAGGCCTTCTTTTAAATCCAACATCATGTCTTCTGAATACTGGTAACTATTCATCCTAACATCCCTAGCTTCTGCTCTAGCCTGGGCCAGGAGTTCCTGAGCTCTTTCTTCTGCCTCTTTAAGGACTTCGGATTCTGTAACCATCTGCTCAAACTGTCTTTTGGCTTCGGCAATAATTTCTCTTTCTTCCTTCTTAGCCCTTTGAAGAATATCTTCGGACTCAAGACTGGCTTCTTCAAGAATTTTTTCTCTTTCTTCCTTAATCCACTTAGCATGCTTCATCTCATCTGGTAAAAAAGTCTGGATATTAGAAAGGAGGGATTCCACCTCATCTCTTTCCAAAAGAATTTTTTTGCTCATGGGAAAATTAGCTGTTGCATCAACCTTTGATTGAAAATCTTCTAATAGTTCTAATACCTTCATAATATCTCCTTCTTCCTCAACGCCTGGACCACATTAGCTGGGACAAATTCATTTATATTGCCACCGTGTCTGGCTATTTCTTTTACTATACTACTACTTAAATAGGCATACTCTAGCCTAGTCATCATAAAAAGAGTTTCAACATCCTTGTTCATTTCTCTATTAATCTGAGCCATCTGAAATTCAATATCAAAATCCGATACCGCCCTTAGGCCCCTGACTACTGCATTTAAATCATATACCTTAAACAAATCAACTAAAAGTCCTTGAAAGCTGATGATTTCGACATTGCCAAGGTCCCTAGTAGACTCTTCTAAAAGGTCAATACGCTCCTCTAAACTAAAGAGGGCAGATTTATTTATGTTATTTAAAACAGCAACATAGAGTTTATCAGCAAGCTTGCTGGATCTTTCTATTACATCTAGATGACCAAAAGTCAGAGGATCAAAACTTCCAGGGTATACTAAATTCATTCCTGCTCCTTAAGATAAAAACTTAAACTTGTATTACCGTATTTTTTTCTTTTCCACAAGTGAAAAGTCCCAATGATTTCTTCAAAAACCTGATTGGAATGATGTTCGATTACAATTATACCATCCTTTTTTAAAATCGGTAAATCTTTTATCTTTTCCATGGCATCTTTTGCAAAATTCGACTTATGGGGAGGGTCTAAAAAGAGAATATCAAAGCTAATATTTCTATCTTTATAGTGCTCAATAGCATAATCATAACTGCCTAAAAAGAGCTCTGCCCTATCCTCAAGCCTGGTCTTCTTCAAATTTCTTTTAATAACCTCCATGGCCTTGGGGTTTTTTTCCACTAAATATGCCTGGCTGGCCCCCCTACTAAGAGACTCTATACAAAGAGATCCTGACCCAGAGAAGAAATCGCAAACTACTGCTCCATCAATATAGGGCATAAGAACATTGAAAAGATTTTCCTTAACCCTATCAACTGTTGGCCTTGTAGTCATTTCCTCAATTGTCTCAAGGGGTATCCCCCTGGCTGAACCTGCAATTACCCTCATATATCAAGAGCCTCCCTTCTGCTGCTATATTTATTAATTAACTCATCATCAACAATACTGGCTACTTCTTCTAAAATCTTTTTATGGCGGATAAGATCGGCAAACCTAAAGTTTAAATCACCACTTTGCCTTATACCCCTTAGCTCCCCCGGTCCTCTAAGCCTCAGATCCTCCTCGGCAATAGAAAAGCCATCATCATATTCTACCAGAACCTCCAGCCTCTCTGGAAGATTTTTTTCTGCACATAGATAGCAATAGCTTGGAAAATCATTTCTCCCTATTCTGCCTCTAATTTGGTGAATCTGGGAGAGGCCAAAGCGCTCAGCCCCTCTTAAAAGCAAAATTGATGCATCTTTGATATCTATACCAACTTCAATTACTGTAGTTGAAGCTAAAACCTTTATATCACCCCTTTTAAAGGCCTCAAGGACCTGCTCCTTGGCCTGGCTGTCCATGCGACCATGAACATAGCCAAGGTCTCCTTTAAAAACCTGGACTAATTCTTCAATTCCCTCTTCAAGAGATATAATATCAAGCTTCTCGCTTTCTTCTATTAAAGGAAAGACTATAAAAGCTCTCCTATCCTTAGCGATTTCCTCCTTAATATGCTCATATACCTGCTTAAGGCCCTCTGGCCTAACTATTTTAGTTTCTATTGCCTTTCTACCAGGAGGCTTGTGCCTAATATAACTAATATCAAGATTTCTATGGAGAATCATAGAAAGGGTTCTAGGAATAGGGGTAGCAGAGAGCATTAAGATATGGGGAGTCTGGCCCTTATCATAGAGGGCTCTTCTCTGAGCCACGCCAAAGCGCTGTTGCTCATCTGCTATGACTAGACCCAGGTTTTTAAAATTAACTTGGTCTTCAAAAAGGGCATGAGTTCCAACTACAATATCCACACTTCCAGAACTTATGGTCTCATATATTTCCTTCTTATTCCTACTAGAACCAACAAGAAATAGGGCCCTACCTGGAAAAATCAGGTTAATCTTTTCAAACTGCTGCCTGGCTAAAAGCTCAGTGGGAGCTAGGTAGGCCGACTGAAGGCCGCTATCCAAAAGCTTCCACAGACCATAATAGGCCACAGCGCTCTTTCCAGAACCCACATCCCCCTGGACCAGCCTTTGCATCTGCCTACCAGAGGACAAATCCCCTTCAATATCATCTAAGGCCCTTAACTGATCCTCTGTCATCTTAAAGTCTAGGAGATTTAAAAAAGCGTTTTTATCTCCTCTTTCGATTCTTTTGGTAGCGGGTCTTTTCTCAGGGACATTTTCTAGAAAAAACTTAAAGAAGTCATCGAAAATTAACCTGTACTTGGCCTGGCCATAGTCCTGCCTAGAGCTGGGAAAATGCATTTGATAAAGGGCACTGCCAAGGTCCATTAATTTCCACTTAAGCCTGTCCTCTTCAAAAAGATAGTCCTTAATAACTTCACCCTCCAAGGCTTGAGCAATAAAGTTACCCAAATCCTTCTGCCCAAGGCCCTTTTTATAGGGATAAATAGGTGTTAACTTGAAGAAATCCCTATCCTCTGCAGGAGCAAAAACAGGATGGACCATACTAAAATAAATCCCTTTTCTTATAAGCTGGCCATAAAAGCAATAGTCCCTATCAAGAACAAACTGTTTATCAAGATAAAGGGCATTAAAAAACAAGACTTCAATAACATACCCCTGCCAGGCTATATGAAGTCTTAGACTCTGGGTTCCCTTTTTAGAGCGCCAATGCTCCTTACTAATAAGTCTACCGCAAAAGCTACCCTGGCTCCCATGACTTGGCTCTAAAGCTTTTCTTCTGTCTTCAAACTTTGTTGGAAAATAGTAAACCAAATCCTCGATACTATTAATGCCCATGGTACTAAGGATTTCCTCTTTCCTTTTCCCTAGCCCCCTAATATCCTGTAGCTTCACTAAACCTCCAAAAAGAATAGAGCCCTAAGGCCCTATTCAAGAGATAAGATATAAAAGTAAACTGGCTGTTCTCCTGGGTAGAGCTCAATCTCAATTTCTTCATTATTCTTCTGTTCTTCATCAATAATCTTCTGGGCTTTATTCATATCAGCATCTTGGCCCGAATAAACTGTGATTAATTCATAATCCTTGCCATAGAGCTCAAGTACTTTTTTCAAAGCTTTTTCTGGAGTTTTCTCAACTGCCACAATCTCCCCATCCTTAATACAAAGGATGTCTTTTTCTTTAATTACAAAGCCTTGAATCTTAGTATTACGCACTGAGTAGGTGATCTGAATTGTTGAAACATCCAGACCCTCCTCCATGGACTCAAGGTTATCCTCAATCTCGCCATAGGGGTCATAGCCCATCATGGCTGCAATACCTTGAGGTACAGTCTTGGTTTCTAGGACATGGATGTCCCTATCACTCATAGCCTTGGCCTGCTGGGCAGCTAGAATAATATTTGAGTTATTGGGAAGAATAATCAGATGCTCAGCACTAAGTTTATTAACTTCAGCCAAAATATCCTCAGTAGATGGATTCATAGTTTGGCCACCCTCAATTACAGCACTAACACCCAGGTCCTTAAAAATGTTTTTAAAGCCTTCTCCAGCTGCAACTGTTATTACTGCAACCTTCCTATCATCCTTCTTAACCCCTTCAACTATAACATCCCGCTTATCATGATGAACTCCCATGATGGTTTCATGCTGAAGTCTCATGTTATCAATCTTGACATGTACAAGACTTCCATACTTTAGGGCTGTCTCTAGAGCTAGACCAGGATTGTTGGTATGGACATGGATCTTAATAATATCTCCATCCTGAACAAAGACCATGCTATCGCCATATTCTTGAATCTTTTCCTTGAGGTCCTCATTGGAGGCTTTTTTGGCATTAATGATAAACTCGGTACAATAACCGTATTTAATATCAGCAGGCTGCTGGTGAAAATCCTTCTCCTCTACTGGCTTTTCTTCCTCTTCAAAGGCAATTTCCTCTCCTCTAAGGCCCATTAGAAAACCTTGGAAAATTGAGAGAAGACCCTGTCCACCGGCATCTACAACACCGCTTTGCTTAAGAATTGGCAGAAGCTCAGGTGTTCCCTTTAATGAAAGCTCTGCCTTTTCAATCATAAGCTCAAAGAAGGCTTCAAAGTCTAATTCCTCTATTCCCTCTTCTTCCTTTATCCACTGAGTTGACTGACGAATAACAGTGAGGATTGTTCCCTCAACTGGCTTCATTACAGCCTTATAGGCAACCTCAACAGACTGGTCCAGAGCATGAACAAAGTCTGCTACACTAAGGACCTCCTTATTTTGAGCCCCCTTAGCCAGTCCTCCAAAAATCTGAGAAAGTATAACTCCACTATTGCCCCTAGCTCCCATAAGAGATCCCCTGGAGAAGACCTTAAGTATCTCCCCTGCATTATCACTATCGGTTTTACTGATCATATCAGCTGCAGTTTTTAGGGTAAGGGACATATTGGTTCCTGTATCTCCATCAGGTACAGGAAAAACATTTAAACCATTAATCATTTCTTTATTGGCACTAAGCTGCCTGTAACCGCTATCAAGTACCTGGACAAGGGTCTTGGCATCTAATTCACTAATCTTCATTACTCACCTACACTAATACTCTGTATAAAGACATTAACTTCTTCAACTTTAAGATCAAGAGTACTTTCTATTTGATATTTTACAGTCTCCATTATATTTTGGGCGACTGCAGCCGTACGTACACCATACTGTAAACTAACATAAACATCAAGTATTAATCCCTCTTGGCCCTCTTTAGCCTGGATTCCACCTGGATATTTCTTAAAGCGCTGAAGAACCTTGTCCTTGCCCAGGTCTTCCACCAATCCAATAACACCATAGCACTGGCTGGCAGCCCTCCTAGCTATATCTTCAACTACCTTCTTATCGATATCGATAATACCGTATTTAGTTTCTTGTTTCAAATTCATGGAAACCTCCAAATTTTAATTATATATATACTAGCTAAAGGTATTTATTCCTTGCTTGTTAACCTACAATTTGATATACTATTCCTGCTACCAATGAGAATTCCTTAAAAAGGAGGTGT
This sequence comes from Clostridiales bacterium DTU036, assembly GCA_001512625.1. Lineage (GTDB taxonomy): Bacteria > Bacillota > Clostridia > Peptostreptococcales > Acidaminobacteraceae > DTU036. The sequence goes on from LFTD01000011.1 coordinate 7,107, forward strand.
TAAATATGGCAAGACAGTGTTTTGTTTGCGGCAAAGGCAACATTAGTGGACATAGAGTATCCCATGCCCTTAATCATACAAAAAGAGTTTGGAAACCAAATCTAAGAAGAGTTCGCATATTAGATGACAATAATGCAGTACGCAGAGAATTGGTTTGTTCTCGTTGCTTGAGATCAAATAAGGTCCGCAGAGCTGTTTAAGGAAATCCCCCAAAAGGGATTTTTTTATTTGACATTTTTAATCTTGAGAAAGCACTACTAGGACCCAGCCTTTAGAGACTTCTATACTTACATCCCCCTGCCAGCTATTACTTAAAAGTAAGCTGGACTGAGCATGGACTTTCTTTCTTTCTAGATTATAGCTAGCTCCCCTTATAGTAACCTCTGCACCATCCTCTGTAAAGAGGGAAAAATAGCCTTCTTGTTTTGGGAGAGTAAAACTTCCTTTCCTATAAAAAAGCCTATTATTCTTATTAATAATTTCAATATTCTCCCTGGCTTCTACAAGCTTTAACACAGAAAGAAAATGATCAAGCCTTCCTCCTGTAGCTCCAAAGATATAGGTTTTCTCATCAGCTACAAGTTTTAAGGCAGCTTCCATATCAGAGAAATCCTTTACCCGAGGAAAAACCCGAACTCCTTCGGGAGGACTGCCTCTATAAGAATCTAAGTCGCCTAGAATAAGATGGGGCTTTATACCTAAGGCTTCTAAATGGTGTAAGCCACCATCAACAGCTATTATCCTACTGGCTTCATTTAGGTAATCTCTTAGCTGATCTAAATCTAGTCCAGCACTTCCCACAAGGACTGTCATCTAAGCTCTCCAATAGCCTTTTTATAATCATCCCTTCCCAGAATAGCAGAGCCAGCCACTAGAACATCGGCACCGGCTTCTTTAATAATACTGGCATTTGCTGGCCCAACTCCCCCGTCAACTTCAATAAGAAAATCAAGCTGCCTTTCTTTTCTGAGCCTACTAATCTTACTAATCTTATCAAGACTAGCTTCAATGAACTTCTGGCCTCCAAAGCCAGGGTAAACGCTCATAACTAGGACCAGGTCTAGTCTATCTAAATAGGGTTCTATTAGCTCAACTGGGCTATCCGGGCTTAGACTTAGGCCAATCTTAACGCCAAGCTCATTTAATTTATCAAAATACCTATTTACATCTTCTACTGCCTCAACATGAAAGGTTATTAAATTAGCTCCTTTTTTAGCAAAGTCCTCCAAATAATTATAGGGCTCCACCACCATTAAGTGAACATCAAAGGGCAGCTTTGTAAGGGGCTTAATATCTTTTAGAATGGGAGCACCAAAAGAAATGTTGGGGACAAACTGACCATCCATAACATCAAAATGAATCCAGTCAGCTCCAGCTTCATCCAGGGCTTTTATTTCTTCCCCCAGCTTAGAAAAATCAGCAGACAAAATTGAAGGTGAAATAATCATTAGTAATCCTTTCTACTCCGTAGCTCATCTAATAATAGCAGATAATTTTCATAACGGGTCTTATTAATAGTCCCAGCTTCATAGGCTTCTTTAACCCTGCAACCAGGCTCCTTATCATGGAGGCAATCAAGAAATCTACATTTTTCCAGGTCTTGAAATTCAGGATATATCTCCCTTAACTCAGTTGCTTCCATGGAATTCAGTTCTAGAGTCTGAAAGCCAGGTGTATCAGCAAGATAAACCCCATCTGCCAGATGGATTAATTCATGGTGGCGGGTGGTATGTTTTCCCCTCTTAATCCGCTGGCTGATTTGCCCAACTTCAAAAAGTTGCTGACCAGTAAGCTTATTGATCATGGAACTTTTTCCAGCTCCAGAAGGGCCTGCTAAAACATATAGGCCTGGCTCTAGACTCTCAAGAAGGCCCTCTACACTAGCTTCATCTAGAGTTGAAACAAACTCCAGCCTAAACATCCTATAAATATCCCTAAATTCCTCGATATACTCATCCTCCACCAGGTCAGACTTATTAAAAATTACGATTGGCTCGATATTTTGGTCAAGCACATTAGCCACCATAGTATCAAGTATTAGAAAATCTGGTTTAGGGTCTTGAAGGGAAAAAACTAGCAGGGCACAATCAATATTTGCTATATTTGGCCTAACCAGCTTATTCTTCCTTTTGTGGATTTTTGTAATAGTCTTATCCACCAGGTCTACATAATCCCCAACCACAGGACTAGCTCCCCTGTGGCGAAAAACCCCCCGTGGTTTTGTGACTATAATACCCTCATCTGTCTCAACCCAGTAGTCTCCTGCTATAGCCTTTATTATTCTTCCTGTCATTGAATAACTCCAGCCCCCACTTGATAACTCTGTCCTAGAGCATCGACAAAGACAGAGTAGCTGGCTCCTTTAGGAGCTTCATATCTAGTGCTTATTATTCCTTCACTAACCTCGTGATATTCACTAAATAACTCCCAGCTCCCACTGCTATCCTCTATAACAACCCTTAAATAGTACTCCTCTATAGCCACTCCCTCAGAGCTGGCAGAAAAAGTAGTTGGGTCAACACCAAAGGCGTAGTTTATACTTTCCGGACTCTCATCTTCATCTTCATCCTCTTCCTCTTCTTTAAGAGGACCAAGAGAAACTGTTATTGTAACAGTGGTATCCTTTTTAACCTTACTGTTTTCCTCTATTGATTGAGCAACAACCTCTCCCACTGGAGCATTATAATGGGTTTCTTGCACTGACAGTATAATACTAGATAACTGGGCCCTTTCCACTGCAACAGAAAGCTGGTAACCAACAAACCTAGGAACTGTTGTTTCAATTTCTTCAGGCCCATCGCTTATGGTAATATCTACACTGGTCCCAGGAACCACTAAAATATCTGCCTCAATTTCTTGCTTAATAACAAGGCCTTTTTCAACAGTCTCATGATAGCCTTTTTTAACCGTACCTATATCAAGGCCCTTGCTGCGTAGAAGACTGGCAGCCCCATCTAAGTCCAGGCCTAGAAGGGAGGGCACCAAGATTTGTTCTTGACCCTGGCTCACCGTAAAATATACAGTGGAACCTATTTCAACTCTATCTCCAGCTTCAGGGCTCTGTGCTAGGATAGTCCCTACTTCCTTTTCAGAGCTTATAGCCTCATTAACCACACCCAGTAATTTATGCCTATCAAGGAGCTTCTGAGCCTCTTTTAATGAAAGGCCATAAAAATGTGGTAAATCTATTTCCTTTTCAACCTGCCCCCCCTTTAAAAGGGGAACACCAATTAAAACAACAGTGATTAGGGCTAAAAGGAGTCCAAGTATTATAAAAACATTACCGCTGGATTTTTTCGTGACTTCCTTTTTCTTTATTTCTGCCATAGGCTCCTTGGGACTTACCAAGGGACTATTATTAACAAGTGGCTTCTTAAAATAGGTCTTTGGACTCTCCAGCGCCTGGGATATAGCATAATAGAACTCACTCATATTTCTATAGCGCATTTCAGGATCTAAAGAGGTAGCCTTATGAACTATGGCTTCAGCTTGGAGGCTGACCTCGGGGTTGACTTGAGTTACTCTTGGAATTGATTCCTTGAGCTTTTTAAAGGCAGCTGTTACAGGCGAATCATCTGGAAAGGGCATGGTTCCTGTAAGCATCTCATAAAGCACAATTCCCAGTGAAAAGATATCGGCCCTTTCATCAACCACACTACCTTTTAACTGTTCTGGTGACGAATATCTTAAGGAGCCTAAAATCTCATCGGTATGGACTATAGTGGCTTCATTTGAGACCCTGGCAATACCAAAGTCAGTAATCTTTGGTTCTCCATCCTGATCTATCATAATGTTATCGGGTTTAATATCCCTGTGAATAACCCCATTTAAATGGGCATGATGAAGAGCTGAGGCAAGTTTTAGTCCCAGCTCTAAGGCCCTTTTTTCGGTAAAAGGTGTACCTTCTTGATTACTAATTAGTTGTCTTAGGGTCTTGCCCCTGACATACTCCATCACTATATAGGTTTTATTATCTTCTTCGAAGATGTCATAGATTTGAACAATGTTACCATGGGAAAGTCTTGCTGCTGCCTTGGCCTCTTGAAGCAGGGATTCTTCCTTGCCCTGATTATCCTGAAGCAGAACCTTAATAGCAACATGACGCTTTAAATAGCTACAATAGGCTAAATAAACAATGCCCATTCCACCCATGCCTAGTTCATCTATAATCTCATAACGTCCCTTTAATATATTTCCAATCATAATTAAGCCTTTACTACCACAACGGCAATATTATCTCTGCCGCCGGATTCCAGTGCTAAGCGCACCAATTCTTTACCAATTTTGTCAGGTTCACTTTCACTTTTGAAGACTTGTAAAATTTCCCGGTTGGTAAGTTGATCGGTTAAACCATCAGAACACAAGAGTAGGTATTGGTCCTTTTCTAAGTTAAATTCAAAGACATCTGCCTTGCTGTCCCCCTGAAGTGAGATGGCCTTCATCAGCATGCTGCGCTTAGGGTGTTTAGAAAGCTCTTCCTTGGCAATAACTCCACTTTTGTAGAGGATATTTACCAAGGTGTGGTCTTCAGTGAGCTGTTTGATCTGGTCATTAAGTATTTGATAGGCCCTTGAGTCTCCAATATGTAAGCAGGAAAACTTTCTGCCCCTGCTCAAGGCACAAATTAGGGTAGTACCCATATCCTTTAAATTGGGATTCTTATCTATCTCCACCTTCAATCGGGCTTGGATTTTTCTTACCAGCTCCTGGGATAATTCCTCAGTGATTTCATCAACTTCCCTAAGCTCCTCAACAGCAGTGGCAACGGCAATCCGGCTGGCTAGTTCGCCACCCTTATATCCCCCCATGCCATCTGCTACAATATAAAGCCCCTTCTTACCATCTGAGCAGTAGAAGGAATCATCATTTTTTAATCTCACCTTGCCTATATTGGTTATTCCGTAGGATTTCATAAAGACCTCTCCATAACACAAGCAAAAAATCCATCTTCTCCATCCCAGGGCATAGTCCTAAAATAGTCCCCAGCAAAAGCCCCAGATCTTACTATGCTAAAATCAGGATGCTTACTTAAAAATTTCTCAACCTGATCTTCATTCTCACCCCTAAGTATACTACAAGTAGAGTAAATCAGAAAGCCATGATTATCAACATACCTAGCTGCCTGATTTAAGATCTTCTCCTGAAGCTCTATTAACTCATCTAGATCATCAAGCTTTTTTAGTCTACTCTCCCCCCTCTGCCTGTGCAAAACCCCTGTACCACTACAGGGCGCATCAACTAAAACCGAGGAGAAGGCTCTCTCCCATTCCTGGTTGAAATCACTGGCATCCCATCTTCTAATATCCATCTTAAGGCTTAGACGCTGGGCATTTTCCTCAACTATATCTAACTTGGACTGGGTTAAATCGCATATAGTGACCTGTCTATTTGGATCTCTTGCAAGAAGGGCAAAACTCTTACCACCTGGTGCGCCGCAAAGGTCTAAAAAGTTATCACCTTCAGGGACAAAGGAAGCCACTCTTTGAGAATTTAGAGACTGATAGTAGATCCTGCCTCTTTTATAAGCCCTAATCCTCTCCAAGGGCTTATTATTTTTAAGCATGGTATAGGCTCTCTCAAGTCCAAGCTTTTCAAATTCATGACCTTCTTCTTCTAGAAGCTCTAGGCACTCTTCTTCTGAGCCTAATACTAAAAAGTCCAGTCTTGGTATGGCCTTAGAGGCTTCTAATAGCTTAATTGTCTCCTCTTGGCCCAGCTCCTCAAGAAAAAGCTCTATAGTCTCAACTGGATAATCATATTTTTTTATCAGAACCTGCCTTAGAGTCATCTTCCCATAAACTCTTTTATCCAGGTCCTTTTCCCTAATAATATTTCTAAGTATTCCATTGGTCATAGAAACCAATCTTTTATTTTGGGTCTTCATAAGCTCAACAGCTTCATTTACTATGGCGTGATTGGGTTTATCTAAATATAAGATCCCATAGATGGCTACTAGTAATAAATACAGATTTCTTTTCCCAAATTTACTTATCCTCATTGATGAGAAACTTCCTAGAATAGTTACTAAATGGGACTGCCAATCAAGGACACCAAAAAAAAGAATTTGAAAAAGTCCCCAGTCCTGACTAGGAACGATTTTTCTAAATTCTTTTATAACTTGTTCGGTGGATTTTTCCTGTCTCTCTATTAGGCCATCAATTACTAGCTTAAAAATATCTCTCAATCTCTACGCCCTCTCACTGATAAAAGTCTTAGCAATTGTACCACACCCATAAGAGCCGCCATGACATAGGTAAGAGCAGCTGACTTTAGTACAGCTCTAGCTCCGGTAATTTCAGAACTTCCCAGTAGTCCCTGATCGGACATTTGTGCTAGGGCCCTTCTAGAGGCATCAAACTCAACTGGTAGGGTTACTAGTTGAAAAAGAAGTCCTAACGCAAAAAGTCCTATGGCTAAATTAATAAAAAAATTGGTTGAACCAAATAAAATTCCCATAAAAAAGAAGATTGTCCAGCTCTGGGAAGCAAAGGAAGCCAAAGGAAAAAGGCTGGTCCTAAAATCCAAGGGCTTATAACCATAGGCATGCTGGATGGCATGGCCAACTTCATGGCTAGCAACGCTAAGAGCTGATACACTCCTGCCATCATAGACCTCTGGTGATAACCTTACAGTTTTTGATCTAGGATCATAGTGGTCAGAAAGACTGCCTCCTTGAGACCTTGCCACTGTAACATTTAGATTGTTTCTTTGAACCAGAAGCCTGGCAGCCTCGGCCCCAGAAATACCCCGGTCATTGGGTACCCTGGCATATTTGTTAAAGGACTTTTGCACATTAGAACTGGCCCACATAGAAACAAATAGTATAAGTAAAAGTAATAAGTATAAACCATCCATAAATTAGCCTCCTAGCTTTTCACCTACTTCTAGGGGATTTCCCCTTAGGTATTCCTCAGCCATAAGTGGCCTCTTTCCTGAGCGCTGAAGCTCAGTAATAAGAATCTGCCCCTGGCCTGTTGCAACATATATACCCTTTTTATCAACCTTTTCAACTATTCCAGGAGGAGAAAGGGCTTTTAAGTCAAGGGCTTTAGCTCTGTGAAGAAGGAGCCTATCGCCTTTTCTAGATGTATAGGCCATGGGATTGGGCCAAAGGGCCCTGACCTGGCCTTCAATTTCTCTAGAGGTCCTTGACCAGTCTATTAGCGAATCTTCCTTTAAAATTTTCTTGCAGTAGCTGGCCAGGCTCTCATCCTGAGGTTCAGCATAAGCCCTGCCAGTCTCTAGTTTTTCTAAAGTATCTAAAAGAGGTTTAATTGAAGCCTCCATAAGCTTGTCTTCAAGCTCACCATACCTAAGATTTCCCGTCTCAACCTCAACCTGGCTATATACACCACCAGTGTCCATGCCCTCAGCCATCTTCATAATACTTACTCCAGTAAGCTTATCTCCCTCCATAAGGCTGGTCTGAATAGGGCTGGCCCCTCTATATTTGGGAAGCAGGCTAGTGTGGACATTAATAGCTCCGTATTCATAGAGATTTAGGAGCTCTAGAGGTAGAATCCTTCCAAAAGCTGCTACAACCATAGCCTTTGCATCAAAAAGCTCCAGTTCCTCCACGGTGGGCAGGTACTGGAAGCACCTTATCTTTTCCTCATCACAAAAAACCTTGACTGGCGGAGAATGAAGCTTCTTTCCCCTTCCCCTAGGCCTGTCTTCCTGAGTTACTACTGCTAGAACCTCATGATTTTCATGGAGTTTCTTTAAAATCCCCAAGGAAAAATCTGAAGTCCCCATAAAAATTAGCTTCATTACTTATCTTCTTCCATCAGGCTCTCATCCTCTGCCTTATCAGTAAAGAGGATGCCATTTAAATGGTCCACTTCATGGCAGAGAACTCTTGCAAATAGGCCCTCTGCTTCCAGCTCAATCTGAGCTCCATTTAAGTCCTGGGCCTTTAACCTGAGCTTCTCAGGTCTAAATACAGGGGCCTGGGTATCGGTAACACTGAGGCAGGCCTCATAATCAAGTATCTGGCCCTCCATGTCATAAAGCTCAGGATTGACAAAGACTTTAGGACCCATCTCATCATAAAGGTCTACCGTAATAAGCCTGCGCAGCCTGCCAACTTGAACAGCAGCAAGGCCTACTCCCTGGGCTTCATGCATGGTTTCAATCATATCTTCTGCCAAAGTTTTTAGCCTCTCATCAAAAACCTTGACCTCCTTGGAAGTTTTTCTAAGGATAGCTTCCTCATCCTTTCTTATTTCTAATAACGCCATAATAAACTCTCCTCTAAATATAATTCTGGGAATCAACTTCAAAAACGAACCTTAGACCCTGGCCTCTTAGGCCAATGAGATCCTTTTTAATCTCCTCAAAGCCATAGCCCTTGACAAGGATTCTTCTTTCTGAAAACAGCCACTGGCCAAAGACATCTGAAATCTCTAAATCATGATGACTAATTGCCTTAGCAATCCTACTGGCATCCTCATCAAGCTTAGCCCCCTCACCAAAGACCCTGATTAATAAATAGTCAATGAAGGGAGGCAGAGCTCTAGCCTCTCTTAACCTCATCTCTTTTTCTAAAAAACCAATACTATCATCTTCCAGGACTGACTCCAGTACATAATTCTTCGGCTCATAGGTTTGTATAAGGCACTTGGCTCCAGGCCGGCCCCTTTCTAAAAACCTACGAATCATCTGATAGCCTCTTTCTGCGGCCTTATAAATAGGAATATGAAGATAAAAATCTGCATTTACTACTGCCAAAAAATCAATATCATAGTCCAGGCCTCTTGCTATAAGGCTAGTTCCCAAAACTATATCCACTTCTTTATTTCTTAATTGACTATGTAAATTTATATACCCATCTTTAGAGCTCATAGTCTTGGCATCTACACTTATTATTCTGGCCTGGGGAAAGATTTTCTTAAGCTCATCATAGATCATCTCTATCCCCCCTCCATAGTATCTAAAGGCCCTACTAGAGCACTGAGGACACTGGCTAGGTGCTTTACTACTGTAATTACAACTAGGACAAAAAAAGCTTGAAGACTTTTGATTATAATAAAGACTACTACCACACTGGGGGCAGCTAAAAACATAGCCACAGCTTCTGCAAAAAACATAACTGGCATAGTGCCTTTTATTCATTAGGAGCAGGGCTAGTCCACCTGATTTAAGAAGTAGCCTAAGTTCCTCTACAAGTCTTTCACTAAGTGGGCTTTTATTTGCCTGGGCAAGTTCCCTTCTCATATCTACAAGCTCTGTTTTAACCTCTAGTTTTTCTTTAAGCCTAAAATGAACCAGATCCTCCCTCATGTAGAGGTCCAGGCCCGGAACCGATGAAGCAAAAAGAACCCTTATATTCATATGCCTTCCGTAGTAGGCAGCCAGCTCAAGGCCATCATAGTAGGGGTTTTGGGACTGGTGGCCCTGGTCCTGAGCCTCTTCAACTACAAGGTAATCCCCCTTCTTAAGGGGAAGAAACAAACCCAGTCTGGAAGTTATCATTATAGGAAACCTTCCCTCCATGTAATAAAGGAGTTCGCTTTTCATTTCCCTGGCACTCATCCTGCCATGGTAGACCCCCACTCTATCACCAAAGTGTTTTTTAAAGGTCTCAACAAGGCCCGGTACCATAGAAGCATCGGGATAGACCAGTATCAGCCTTCTTTCTTCTTCCAAGGCCTTTTTAGCCAGATGGATGTATAGGTCAAGGGCCTGGGTATTTTCTCTAATTAATAGGCCCATAAAAGACTGGTCTGAAAGAAAGTCATTATAAATACTTTTCTTTTGTTCATCAAGTTCAGGTAGCGCCTTCTCTTCAGGCCTGGCTTGTCTATAGTTTGAAGCCAGCCGTCTTGGTAAATAAACCCTTTCTATTAGGCCCCCATCTTCTAAACTTTTTATTGCTGCTAGACTCTCATCGCTTCTTTCTAGCATGGATGGATAAACATAAATCAGCCTCTCAAGTAGCTCTATTTGTCTGGCATAGTTTTGAGGTAAATCCAGGAGATAATCTTCAAGTACTTCCCTGGAAAAAAGTGGCTTAATTAGCTCCCTAGTTGGCAGCTTTACTCTAGAATGGTAGCTATAATCATAAAAGGCTAGCCCCTTATTTATTAGCTCCTCAGGCTTATCCAGCAGACTTATATAATCATCATAATCCTGGACAGATAAGTCCTTTCTTGCTACCAGCTCCTTTCTTGGCTCTACTCTAAGTGTCCTAGGTAAAAAGAGCCTTAAGTAGGCAGCCAGCGAAAGGCCATAGTAGTCGCTTAGATAAATAGCAGCATCTACCTGGTCCTGGTTTATAAAAATTTGGGAAGCTGAGATAACTTTTTTAGCTCCAGAAAAAGCCTCTGCTGGGCCAAGAACTAGGCCTTCCCGAGGCTTATCTCCATGTCCAAAGGGGACAAAGACCAGCTGGCCTTTTATCAAGTCCTCTTGCGACTCATAAATATAGGGGCGATCATAGTCCTCAATCGCATCTAATAAAACAATCTCAAAATTCACTAAAGTGAAAACTGCCTTTCTGACTCCTCAAGATACTCAATAAAGTCCTTACTAACCCTATGGGCCTGGGAATCAATTATGCTCAGTAGTTCATCCACTGTTAAATCGATATTCTTATTAACTAGATAATAATCATAATTACTTAGGTGCTTGAGCTCATCCATGGTACAACTAAGCCTGGCTTCTATGGCACTAGAATCTTCGGTTTTTCTAGATATCAAACGATTTTTAAGGGTTTTTAAATTTGGAGGTAGAACAAATATCAGGACTGCATCCTCGCCTAGCTCCTTAATTTGTGCAGCTCCCAGCATCTCAATTTCAAGGATTACATCCTGGCCTTTAGACAGGTGCTTTTCAAGTTCTGCCTTGGGGGTTCCATAATAGTTACCATAGACCTCAGCCCACTCAGCAAAGGCATTTTTATCAATCTTTTCCAGGAAGTCTTCCTTATTTATAAAAAAGTAGTCCACTCCCTCCCTCTCATTATGCCTTGGAGCCCTTGAAGTACAAGAAATACTCAGGTGAATGTCCCTTTTCTTTAGAACCTCTTCTACTAGGGTCCCTTTACCCACCCCAGATGGTCCACTTACAACAAAAACCTTACCTCTTCTTTTATACATATCCTTACTCCACATTCTGTAATTGTTCTCTAATTTGTTCCAGTAGGGACTTGGCTTCGATTACTTCTCTAGTTAAATCATAGAGGCCTGATTTAGAACCCATGGTATTGACCTCTCTTACCAGTTCCTGGACTAAAAAGTCTAGTTTTCTTCCATGGGGACCTGGGCCTGCCAGATCTTTTTTAAAGGCCTTAATATGGGCTAGACTTCTAGCCACTTCTTCTTCTATGTCCTTTTTATCTGTAAAAAGAGCCAGTTCAAACTCCAAGCGCTCTTCATTAATTACCTTTTCATCCTCTAGGAGCTGGCTAAGCCTGTCTCTAAGGCCCTGCCTGTACACATTTTTCCATTGAGGTGCCATTTCTTTAATACCTTGAATAAGAGTCTCAAAATCAAAGAGCAGACCCTCAATATGCTGACCAAGAGCTTGCCCCTCTCTTTTTCTGCTTTCCATAAGGCTTTCAAGTGCCCCATCAAAGGCCTCAATAATCATAGCCTCCACCAGCTCATTTTTTTTATCTTTAAAAACCAAGGCTCCTTCAAGACTAAGAAGATCCCTAAAACTCAGAGTCTTCTCCAAAGGTAGTCTTTCATCATTAATTAGTCCGCTCACCTTTTCGATTAACTCATAGTCTATAAGTAGCTCCCTATCCATTGACTGGGAGGCAGTAATATTTATAAAGATATCCAGCTTACCTCTACTTATTTTCTCCTGCAGCCTTCTTTTGAGCTCCATTTCCATGGCTAGGTAATTTCTTGGCATGCGTATATTGACTTCAAGAAATCTAGAGTTAACTGACTTCATCTCAATTTTTACAT
>LFTD01000011.1:19087-39098 GCA_001512625.1 Clostridiales bacterium DTU036
TTTTCCACGGTATAGTCGGCCTCTGCTTCAATTTCCTTCCATCTTCCGTTATTATAGCGATCAAAAATTGCAATGGTTATCATCCCTGCACTCTTGGCCCCCTTAACTCCCATTAGAGTATCTTCAAGGACTAGGCACTCTTGAGGTTTTAAATTCATCCTCCGAGCCGCTTCTAGAAAAACATCGGGACTAGGCTTACCTCTTCCAACTTGGTCGGCTGATACTAAGACATCAAAAAAGTCTATATAATCCTGTTCACTGAGGACATCATGGGCTAGTTTAAAGGAATTAGAAGTAGCTAGACCAATTTTTAAATCTTTATCAAGACTGGCTTCAATAAATTCTCTGACCCCATTTTTAAAGGGTAGAAAGGGATAGATTCTTTCTATCTCGTCATGCCAAAGCTCAACCAGCTCATCCACGCTCTCCTCAAGGCTAAATTCACTCTTAAAATACTCTGCAGTCTCCTTAAAACTCAGTCCTTCAATAGCGTGTTTTAGCCCCTCAGGTGGAATTATGTTCTTTTCTCTAAGAAATATGCCATCAAGATCAGCCCACATTCCTAGGGAGTCCAGCATGGTCCCATCTAAGTCAAAAATTATGCCCTTTATATCTTTAATAAACTCCATCAGTAATCAAGCTCCTTTAAGTCGAAATTTAGATAATCAGCAGAAACCAGATGATACTGCACTCCTGCTTCCTCACCCTGAAAAGCCCTAGACCAAGAGTCCTTATCATGAAGGTGGCCATAGATAACATGGCTGATCATCCTATCATCTAATAATTCAGTAAAATATGTTTCTTTCAAATATGAAAATAGAGGAGGATAATGAAGCATTACAATAATTGACTCAATCTCAGGATCCTTCTTTGCTAGATTAATAGACCTCTCCAGCCTTAGTTTCTCCCTCATATATAGTCTTTCATCATCAAGGCCAAACTCTTCACTTCCAGGTAATAGCCAGCCCCTTGTACCACAAATAGCTATCTTACCGGCTTTATAATAGTTGTTATGCAAAAAGAAGATGGTCTCATAGCTTTGCATTTTAGTAAGGGACTGCCACCAGTAGTCATGGTTTCCCTTTATAATTACCTTGTTACCTGGTAGAGCGTCAATCCACTCAAGATCTACCTTGGCATCCTCATAGTACATGGCCCAGGAAATATCTCCCGCCAAAAGTACCAGATCTTCTTCTCCCACCTTTTTAAGCCAATTTTTTTTAATTTTTTGATGGTGATTTTCCCATAGAGGATCAAACAAATCCATGGGCTTATTAACAGCAAAGCCAAGGTGCAGGTCCCCTAGAGCAAATATTTTCATGACATTTCCTCCAGGTGCGCATTGATTTCAGAAAGAAGTTCCTCTAAAACATCATTAGAGGTAAGATCCAAAATAGAATCCAGCTTCTTTTGATACTGAGCAGCTAGATCTGTTTGCCCCCAGGCATTCATAAGCTGAATCTGGGTGGTTATAGACTGGACTGCATCACTATTGACCTCAAAAAGTACCTGGGCAGAGATAATCTCGTCCTTAATAGCCAGCATCTCGGCGTCCAGATTCCAAACAGCATCTGCAGATTTTTCCAGTCTTTGTTTAACTTTTTCAGGAATCTTTTGCTGATATTTATAGTTTAAGGAGTGCTCTATAATAGCCCAGAAGTTCATAGCCAGGGTTCTGATTTGAATCTCAGCAAGTACTTCTGTATATCCAAAGGCAGTATGGACAGGATACTTTATCACCAGGTGGTAGGACCTATAGCCGCTTTCCTTGGGGTTTTTGATATAGTCCTTTGTATAGAGAATTGTAAAGTCCTTACCATCCCTAGCCTTAATAAAATCAACCACATCATAAATATCATCAAGGAGCTGGCACATAATCCGAATCCCAGCAATATCTTCCATTTTTTCTTGGATTTCATCATAGGGTATTCCAAGTTTTTTACTCTTTTCAAGGATACTGGACACCTTCTTGACCCTGCCAGTTACAAACTCAATTGGAGAGTATTCCCCTACTTCCCTATAACCATTTCGAAGGGCCTTAAATTTAATTTTAAGCTCCTCTACGGCCTGCTCATAAGGGATTAAAAAACGATTCCATTCTCTTACATTATACATAGCTACCTCCTATCCTGGCCCTGATGAAAATCTCTTTCTTCCATCACTGCCTCAATCTGACCCATTAAATATCTCCAGCTCCTAGACCAATTGCAAAAGAGGCTAGTCTCCTCGGGAGCCCTGGCAAAAAATCTTTCAACTGCAATATCTTCCTTTAGATGTCCAAGAAAAAGTAGTACCCTCTCAAAATAGTCCTCAAAGGAGCATATTTCAATTTCACCTGCTTCATAAAGCTGACCAAGTTTAGTGCCCCTCTCAATGTAGAGTGAGTGGAGCTTGACCCTATCAGCACCGTAGTCTGAGCAGGCCTGAGCTAAATCCACCACATCCTGATTATCCATACCTGGATAGTTTAGGATGCCATGGATAGCTAGATTAAGCCCCACATCTTTTACGGCCTTCATAGCCTCTAAAGACTCCTCTGCTGTATGGCCCCTATTCATATGAATTAGGACCTGGTCATTTAAACACTGAACACCAAGTTCTATTGTGACCTGGACGCTATTCTTATCTGAAAATTTCTTTATTTCTTCAAGCATCTCCCTAGGAACACAGTCGGGCCTGGTGGAAAGACTAATCTCAACCACATCTTCTATAAGGCACTCTTCCATCATGGAGATTAGCTCTTCAGTAGGCCTATAGGTAGCAGTGTAATTTTGAAAGTAGGCAATGAACTTTTTAGCCCCATACCTGCTACCAATATATTCTTTATTTCTTAAGAGCTGATCCCCTATGGACTTTTTTGCATCCAAGAGCTCAAAATCCATAGCCCCCTCTGCACAAAAACTACAGCCTCCCCTGGACCTAAGTCCATCCCTATTGGGACAGCTACCAGGAACATTTATGGGAAGCTTGTAGGTCTTAACTCCATACCTATCAATTAAACTCTGAGACAGTTTATAATAAGCCATCTTGCTCTTCCTTAAACTTCATTATACAATAATATCAGCACTTTGTTGGAGGATAAATTGAACTATCAAAAGAAAATGGATTACTCCTATAGTCTGGGCAGTTTTCCCACCTTTGAGCTCTGTGAAAAGAAGCCAGAAGTGGTGAGAGTAATCTACCTTCACCCCCAGGCTAATGATAGCATAAAAAGCAAAATAACCCATATAGCGGCTAGGGAGAAAATTGAGATAATTGAAGATGAGAAGTTTTTTAAATCCCTTAGTAAAGACAACATCTTCTTAGCAGCAAAATTCTCAAAGTACAAGAGCTGCCTAGAAGAAAAGAACCACCTAATCCTTCACCAGCCTGAGCAGCTAGGAAACCTAGGGACTATTTTCAGGTCTGCTCTAGCCTTTGGCATAGAGGATATAGCCATAATTGATCCCAGCTGTGATAGCTTCCATCCTTCTACCATTAGGGCCTCTATGGGAGCCTTCTTTTCACTAAGGACTGAGAACTTCAACTCCATTGAAGACTATCAAAAAAGGTTTGACAACAAGATTTACGCCTTTATGACAGGAGACCACCCCCATCTTAAGGAAACCAGCCTGGCTAGCCCCTATAGCCTCTTATTTGGTTCTGAATCATCGGGGCTACCTCAGGACTACGAAAAGAGGTTTAAGCCCATAAAAATAAAAATGAGCCCTCAGGTGGACTCTCTCAACCTTAGCCTGGCAGTGGCCATAGCCCTCCACCACCTTTACTAATCAAGTATAAATTAGCCTTAGGTCAAGGGCAGCTTTTATCTGCTCCTCCAATAACTATAACCTTCTTAATAAAAATAACTTATTAAATACGCCCATTATTAAATGCTTTCTTCTTATAACCTAGTCTAGTGTTAACTTCACCGAAATAGCAGTAAGCCACCTTGAAACTAGTGGGACTGATCTAGTAATAGATTAAAGCTATCACTGCCTTTATAATATACATTATTCATAAAAAAGATGTACTCATCTGCATTTTCAGAACTGGTAAAAACCTTTGCTTTACCGGCAATCTTTCCATCCCTTAAATAATGAATTTCAATATTTGTCTCATTAAACTTCTTCTTATTATTTGGCAAGAGGTAATGCCAGGGTTTTTTAACATCTACTATTTGCCCATAAACAAATTCGGGGATTACATCATCAAAATCATAGGTACTAACTACTTTCTCATTAATTAATAATTCTATATCCCTAGTCCAATCTATTGTCTTTATTAATCTGCTAATATAAGCACTATTACTAAAAGAATTGAGGATAAGGCTTAATAGTAAAAGCATAAGTCCCCAGATATAAATTTTTTTATAGTTCTTTTTCAAGTTAGTCCCTCTTCCTCAAAAGGCGCCCTTAAAAATTTAAGTATTTTCAGAGAAGTCTTGATCTTTAACGACCTCTTTATTTAGAAAGACAAAGAAGATTAAGCATAGTAAAAAAGGGCCAAGGCCCTTTTTATCTATACTAGTCTTTCTCTGCCGTAATCTGTAAGCTCATCCTCATCAAGGGTAAAGCAGAGATAGAACTCCACTTCATTATCTTTACCAAGTTTTTCCAACCTCATAAGGAATTCTTCCAGCTCCGGCTTATCTAACTTACCAACATAATCAATACCATCGATATAAACTTTTTCTGTATCATAGTCACCTGCTAGAATTCCGCATAGAAAACCATAAAGCAATTCTGGGTTGAAAATCTCAAAATCAGTTTTATTAATAAAGCGGATATTCCTATTAAGTTCAATAGTATTGCGATTATCATTATCTACAAAGAATAGACTGCCATAGGGATCTGCTGCAACTTCATTAGCCATTGCAATCATACGCTTTGTCTTACCTGAACCTCTTCCACCTGCAATTATTTTTACCATATTAACTCCTTTTTTTCAGCTCCACATAGCGGTTTCGAAGCTGACCGCAGGAGCCACTGATATCGCTTCCTAACTCTCTTCTGATTGTAACATTTATTTTGCTAGCTTCAAGTTCTTTTTTAAATATTTCCATGGCATGTCTTTCTGGAGCTTGGAAGTCTCTCTCTTCTAAAGGATTAACAGAAATTAGGTTAACATGAAAGCCTTTTCCCTTTAGCCTTGCACCCAGTTCCTTAGCATGCTCAAGGCTATTGTTGAGTCCTTCTATAAGGGTATACTCAATACTAACCCTCCTACCGGTTTTATTCTGGTAGTTACTCGCCGCCTCAAGAAGATCATCCATGGCTGTAGTTCTTGCAATGGGCATGGTAATCTGCCTTACCCTATCATTAGGTGCGTGAAGGGAGATAGTAAGGGTAATTGGTAGGCCCTCTTCAGCTAGCCTATTAATTCCTTCAACCAGTCCGCAGGTGGAAAGGGAAATATTTCTCATGGAAAGATTTCTCCCCTCTTCCTGGCCAAGCAGCCTAATATAACCTAGAACTTCTTCATAATTATGTAGGGGCTCTCCACTGCCCATAAAAACTACTCGGCTGATTTCTCCTATGTAGTTACTAGCTACATAAAAGATTTTAAGCATCTCTGCCCTGGTCAAATTTCTGACTAGCCCACCTATTGTGGAAGCGCAGAAGGTACAGCCCATGGCACAACCCACTTGACTAGGAGTACAAAGGGTCCAGCCATAGCGGTAGCTCATAAGAACTGCCTCTACAATGTTTCCATCTTCAAGCTCTAGAATCAGTTTTCTAGTATCATCTTTTTCGCTAATGTAAGCTTCTTTAAGCACAACAACTGGCAAAGGATAGTCCTCTGCCAGTTGCTCTCTTAGAGCTAGTGGAAGACTGGTTATATCTTTATAGTCCTGTCCTCCTTTATGAAGACCTTCAAAGATTTGCTTATATCTAAACTTGGGAAGCCCAAGATCAAGTTCCATGAATTCTTCACATGTCAGCCCTAGTATATTCATTAGTAACCTCTTTTTAAATCAACCCTGTTAAGGATTTCTTCACCTTGAATAAAGCGCCTTAGATTCTCATAGACTAAGTCTTCTCTGCGCCCATCAACATACTCACTAACCCAAGAAGTATGGGCAGATATAAACACATTGTCCATATCCCAAAGGGGACTATCCTGGTCAAGAGGCTCCTGCTTTAAAACATCTAGATGAATAGCTAGAAACTTATCAGCTTCCTTTATTAAGGCCTCTTCATCCACTACATCCCCCCTGGAAATGTTAATAAGAACACTTCCAACCTTCATGCTCCTAATCATACTTTCATCAATTAGGTCCATGGTAGCAGGAGTCAATGGAAGAACAGGAACAAAGACATCTATCTGGGATATCAAGTCTCCCAGCTGGTCCATGGTCCTAACATCCCTAATATACTCAGTAGGCTGACCTGAACGATTTAGGCCATAAATTTCTACACCAAAAGCTTCAAGTCTCTTTGCGGCTTCCTGAGCAATGGTTCCAGTTCCAACAAAAAGAACCTTCTTTCCTGTTAGCTCCTGGATTTCAAAATCCTTCTTCCACTCATGATTTTTTTGAAGACTATAGATGTTACTAGTTCTCTTGTAGCTCTCCAGTATCTTAGTAACAATCCACTCTCCAATAGGGATAGCATAGCCGCCCCTATTGTTGGCTACCAGAACCCCCTCCAGACCCTCCTGAGGAAGATGGTTGACCCCCTGGGTACTAAGCTGAATAAACTTAAGTCTAGTATCCCTGATATCAAGCCTGGTAAAGGGATTGAGGCCTACAAGGACCTCTACCCCTTCAATATCACCAGCCTTAAGGTCCTTTTCTTTCTTAAAGACCACATCATAACCAAGTTTCTTTAGCCTATCTTCCATATCTAAGCTAATAGGTGCTGTATAGAGCAGTTTCATTAGAAGAGACCTACAATCTCACCATCTTCTAGTACATCCATATCCATGGCTGCAGGCTTTCTTGGAAGTCCTGGCATAGTCATTACTTGGCCTGCTAGGGCTACAATAAAGCCAGCTCCAGCAGAGATTCTAAGCTCGCGAATTGTTAACTCGAAGCCCTCTGGCCTGCCAAGAAGAGTAGGATCATCTGAAAGAGAATACTGAGTCTTGGCCATACAAACAGGCAGGTTATCTAGACCAACCTCTTTTATGTCCTTAAGCTGTTTTTCTGCACTCTTAGTAAAGCTAACAGACCTTGCTCCATAAATTTCAGCTGCAATCTTTTCGATTTTTTCCTTAATTGGAAGCTCATTGTCATAAAGAGGTGAGAAATTACTTTCTTCTCTTTCCATTAAATCAAGCAGGGTTTGAGCCATCTCAATTCCGCCCTCACCGCCTCTAGCAAAAATTTCACTTCTAGCTATTGGAACACCCTTGCCGTTAACATAGTCAAAAAGCCATTTAAGCTCAGCTTCTGTATCTGTTGGGAAGGTATTAATAGCAACCATAAAAGGAACACCAAATTTTCTTAGGTTTTCCATATGCTTATCTAGGTTTACCACTCCCTTTTCAAGGGCTGCTAGGTCTTCACCAACTAAATCATTCTTAGCCTTGCCACCGTGCATTTTTAGGGCTCTAATTGTTGCAACTAGGACCACTGCATCGGGCTTGAGCTCTGCCTGACGGCACTTGATATCAAAGAACTTCTCAGCACCAAGGTCAGCACCAAAGCCGGCCTCTGTTACGGTTATATCAGCAACTATCATAGCTATTTCAGTTGCGATTACTGAGTTACATCCGTGGGCAATATTGGCAAAGGGACCACCGTGGATAATTGCAGGAGTATTCTCAAGTGTTTGAACTAGGTTTGGCATTAGGGCGTCTTTTAGCAGAAGGGCAAGGGAGCCAGTGGCACCTATATCACCACAGGTAACAGGTTTACCAGCCCTACTAAAGCCTATAATCATTCTATCAAGACGGACCTTGAGGTCCTCCATATCCCTAGCTAGGCAAAGAACAGCCATAATTTCACTGGCAACAGTGATGTTAAAACCATCTTCTCTAGGAACACCATCAGCCTTGGCACCTAGGCCAACAACTACATTCCTAAGGGCTCTATCATTCATATCAAGGGCCCTCTTCCAAAGAATCCTATTTACATCAATATCCAGCTCATTTCCCTGGTGAATGTGGTTATCTATAAGGGCCGCTAAAAGGTTATTAGCAGCTGTAATAGCATGGATATCACCGGTGAAATGCAGATTAATATCTGTCATAGGAACAACCTGGGCGTAGCCACCACCAGCAGCTCCACCCTTCATACCAAAGCTGGGTCCAAGAGATGGCTCTCTTAATGCAGTGATGGTATTTACACCTAGTTTATTCAGGGCCATGGTGAGGCCTACATTTGTTGTGGTTTTACCCTCACCTGCAGGTGTTGGGGTAATGGCTGTAACTAAAACCAGCTTTCCCTTTTCTCTATCTTCTTTAAGAAGATCTAGGGATAATTTTGCCTTGTAATTACCATAAAGTTCTAGATGCTCCTGGCCAATTCCTAGCTTCTTAGCAACATCTACTATTGGAATCATAGTTGCTTCATTTGATATTTGAAGATCCGTTTTCATAAAACCTCTCTTATTTACATGCCTTAATAGTATTATCCATCAGCATTGTTATTGTCATCGGTCCAACTCCCCCTGGTACAGGAGTCATATAGGAAGCAACCTCTTCTACTTCCTTGTCAACATCGCCATAAAGCTTGCCATCAATGGAGTTGATACCAACATCCACTATAACTGCACCGGGTTTTACCATATCCTTGGTAATAAATCCTGCAATTCCAACAGCTGCAACTAGGATATCAGCTTTTTTAGTCTTTTCGGCCAAATCCTTGGTCCTGGAGTGAACAACTGTTACTGTGGCAGAGCGGTTTAGCATCAGGCTAAACATGGGCTTACCTACGATGTTACTTCTTCCGACAATTACTACATCCTTACCTTCTATCTCAATATCATAGTACTCAAGAAGCTTAATTACTCCATGGGGTGTACAGGGTAAAAAACCTGACTCATCACCTTGAAATAATTTTCCAAGGTTATAAGGATGGAAGCAGTCGACGTCTTTTTCTTTGTCAATAGCCTCAAGTACTTCCTTCTCATCAAGTCCCTTGGGTAAAGGTAATTGAACCAGGATCCCATGTACTTCGGGATCCTGATTTAGTTTTTCTACCATTTCTAATATTTCTTCTTGAGTGGAAGTTGCAGGCAGGTCATAGCGCAGGCTACCCATACCCAGTTTCTTAGCAGTTCTTTCTTTTCCTCCTACATAAACCTTACTAGCTGGATCTTCACCAACTAGAACTACGGCCAAAGTAGGATTCTTGCCCACTGCTTGAAGGGCTTCAACCTTGGTCTTAAGCTCCTCTTGCAGATGATCTGCTACTAATCTTCCATCAATTTTCTTCATTTAACATATCCTTATAACTTAGTATTAGCGCCTTGGCAGCATATACTTCATCAACACGCCTTACAGGTGTAGTATGAGGTGCGCTGGCAAGTAGTTCTGGGTTCTCAACAGCTTCCTTAGCAATGGCTTCAAGGGCGTCCATAAAACCATCTAGGGTTGCCTTACTTTCAGTTTCTGTTGGCTCAATCATCATGGCCTCAGGAATTATCAGTGGGAAATATACAGTAGGAGCATGGAAGCCATAGTCAAGTAGACGTTTAGCTATATCAAGGGTTGAAACCTTGGGTGCATCCTTTATTCCTGAAAGAACAAACTCATGCTTACAGACCTTATCAATTGGAAGGTTGTAGGTTTTCTTCAGCCTTTCCATTAGATAGTTGGCATTAAGAACTGCCATGTCTGAAGCCTCTCTAAGGCCCTCGCCCCCCATTGTGGCGATATAACTAAAGGCTCTTACTAGAATTCCATAGTTACCGTAGAAGGCCTTTACCTTGCCGATACTTTCTGGATAATCATAGTTAAGGAAATACTCCTCACCTTTTTTCTCAATCTGTGGTACGGGAAGATATTTGGCTAAGAAATTCTTAACGCCAATTGGCCCAGCACCTGGTCCACCACCACCGTGGGGTGTAGAGAATGTCTTGTGAACGTTAAAGTGCATAACATCAAAGCCCATGTCCCCTGGTCTTGCCCTACCCATAATAGCGTTCATATTGGCACCATCATAATAGAGAAGTCCACCGGCTTCGTGGATGATATCAGCAACTTCTTGAATATGGCCTTCAAAGAGTCCAAGAGTATTGGGGTTGGTCAGCATTAGACCAGCTAGGTCCTCGTCAACTACAGCCTTTAATTCATCAATATCAACACTACCATCTTCATCAGATGGAATTTCCACTAATTCAAAACCTACCATAGCTACAGTTGCAGGGTTGGTTCCGTGGGCTGAGTCAGGAAGAATAATCTTTTTCCTATTGGTATTACCCATCATCTCATGATAGCGCTTGATTACCATAAGACCGGATAGCTCACCGTGGGCTCCAGCTGCAGGCTGCAGGCTCATTACATCCATACCAGAAACTTCAGCAAGATATTCCTGTAGTTCATAGAGTAGAGCTAGTGTTCCCTGAAGGGTACTTTCAGGTTGATAGGGATGAAGCTTTGAAAGTCCAGGTATTCTAGCAATGTTCTCATTGATTTTGGGGTTGTACTTCATAGTACAGCTACCTAGTGGGTAGAAGCCCTTATCAATACTAAAGTTCTTGGTTGAAATATTTACATAGTGGCGAATAAGATCTCCCTCACTTACCTCAGGTAGGTCTAGCTCTTTTCTAAGCGGAGTTTCTAGACTATCTAAATCAACAGCTGGAACATCAAGCTCGGGAAGAGAATAAGCATGCTTTCCTGGATGGGATTTCTCAAAAATTAAGGTATTATAATTGGTGTTATTCATGAAAGCCTCCTTACTGCGTCCACATAGGCGTCCATTTGAGCCTTGGTCCTCTTCTCAGTAACTGCGATAAGAAGTTGTCCTTTGCGGCCAAAGCGCTCTAGGTTTACTCCACCTAGGAAGCCTTCTTCTTCAAGTCCTTTAAGGAGGGCATCCAAATCACCTTTATAAGCTAGGGTAAACTCTTTAAAGGTCTTGCCTGAGTATACTTCTTCAAAAAGACCTGTATCAAGAAGAGCCTTCTTAAGATAGGCAGCCTTGGAAGCACTTTGAACAGCAACTTCACGAAGTCCTTCTTTACCCATGGTGTTTAGATAAATTGATGCTACTAACATATTTAGTGATTGGTTAGAGCAGATGTTAGATGTTGCTTTAAATCTCCTAATGTGCTGCTCTCTAGCTTGCAAAGTAAGAACAAAAGCGCGGTTCCCATCTACATCCTTTGAAAGTCCTACTACACGTCCAGGAATCTTCCTTACGTCTTTTTTACGCATGGCCATGATTCCTAAATAAGGACCACCGAAGTTTAGGCCATTACCAAGAGACTGTCCATCACCTACAACCACATCTACACCTTGGTTACCTGGAGCTTCCAGAATACCAAGTGAAATTGGGTCTACATAGTCAATGCTCATAATCTTATTGGACTTGGCAAAATCTGCAACTGCACCTACATCTTCAATAACTCCAAAGAAGTTGGGGTTTTGTACCATAATAGAAGCAACGCCATCTCCCATAAGCTCCTCAGCTTTTGCAAGATCTGTTTTACCTTCTGCTGTTAGTGGAACGAGCTTAACATTTGTTTGTCTAAAGTGTAAATAGGTCTTGATAACCTCGATAACCTCTGGATGGACACCCTCGCTAATAAGAACAGTATCGCTCTTTCTCTTGGCATTAAGAGAAAGGATGGCGGCTTCAATAGCTGCATTGGATCCATCATACATAGAAGCATTACTAACTTCCATGCCAGTTAACTGAGTGATAAGGCTTTGATACTCGAATATTGCCTGAAGTGTACCTTGGGAAACCTCAGCTTGATAAGGTGTATACGAAGTGTAAAATTCACTTCTTGAAATAATATGGTCAATGACCAGTGGAACAAAGTGATCATAAACGCCAGCCCCTAAGAAATTGACCAACTGATCGCTTGACTTGTTAAGCTCTGCTAGCTTTGTAGTCTTTTCCAGGAGTTCCATTTCCGAAAGTGCCCCTGGGATATCTAAATTCCCTTTAAATTGGAGGTCCTGGGGGATGTCTCTAAAGAGCTCATCCATGGATGAAATGCCAATATCCTTTAGCATTTCATCCAGTAGGGCACCATTATTTGGTATATAACGATGCATTAAGCTTCCTCTCCTAAAAAGGCCTTGTAGTCCTCTTCGTCCATTAGAGCACTTAGCTCTTCTTTGTCACTAAGCTCTAAAGCAACAATCCAGTTACCCATAGCATCTTCGTTAATAAGTTCTGGAGAATCCTCAAGGTCTTCATTTACTTCAACTACTCTTCCTGATGCAGGAGCTAAAACGTCTGAAGCACTCTTAACTGATTCAACAACTCCAACGCTGTCTCCAGCGGCTACTTCATCGTCTTCCTCAGGAAGCTCTACATAAACAATGTCTCCAAGTTGTTCTTGAGCAAAGTCGGTGATTCCTACATATGCTTTGTCGCCTTCAACACGTAGCCATTCATGATCCTCTGTGAAATATAGATTTGACATTTTTCTTCCTCCATTTAATCCTTATTTTTTAGTGTTCTTTCTTAGATAATATTTGTTAATAACCTTAGCCCTTACCTTCTTCTTACGAACTCCTATTAATACTTCATCATCAAGTGATGGTCCGTCTTTATTGATAATGGCGTTGGCAATAACTTTATTAAGACTAGGTGACTTATAACCGGTTGTAACCACTCCAATCTCATTCTCTTCTAGGTCATAAACTGGATATCCATGACGGGCAATTCCCCTGTCAACAAGTTCAAGTCCAACTAGTTTTTTATTTAGTTCTCCAGCTCTTTGAGCCTTCATAACATCACTACCTATAAAGTCTCCTTCTTTAGAAACAAATATTCCAAATCCGGCCTCTAAAGGTGAGGTTTTATCATCTAGTTCATTACCATATAGTGGTAGACCAGCCTCAAACCTCAGTGTGTCTCTACATCCGAGTCCGGCAGGCTTAAGAACTCCTTCTCCAGCTTCAAAAAGTGCATCCCAAATTTTCTCAGCATCGTCATTACCAAAGTAAATCTCAAATCCATCTTCGCCAGTATAACCGGTTCTGGAAATTAGTGTAGATACTCCAGCAACAACCACATCTTCCTTAAAGTGGAAGAAGGGAAGACTTTCTAAATCAAAGTCTGTAATCTTTTGCAGGATTTCCTGGGCTTTAGGCCCTTGGATAGCTACCTCTGCAATATCATCACTCCTATTATCAATGACAATGTCATAGCCCTCTTCATGGGCTCTTAGCCAAGCATCATCCTTATCACAGTTAGAAGCATTGACTACCAGCAAATAGGAATCCTTATTGCGTCTGTAGACAAGCAGGTCATCGACAATCCCGCCGGTTTCAGTTAGGAAAAATCCATAGGCGATTGCCCCATCTTCAAGTTTTTCCAGGTCATTAGTAAACATCTTCTTCATAAAAGCAGCGCTATCAGGTCCCTCAACGTAAATTTCTCCCATATGGGAGACATCGAAAAGGCCAGCAGCTTGACGAACGGCCAGATGCTCATCTTCTAGTTTCGTATAGGTCATGGGCATTTCCCAACCAAAAAACTCAACTACATCGGCTCCGGCTTCTTTGTGTTTGTTGTACAATGGCGTACGTTTTAAACTCATCCTTACCTCCTTTTATCCTACTGCTCCTACTATACCCTGTTTTTTTAGATTATACCTCCTTTTTTGCCATAAATTGTATAACTAAAAAATATTTAGAAAAGTAGTGAAGAAATAAACTCTTAGCACGAAAGAGAGATAAAATTAATTAATAATTATGGGTTGTTCCTACAATTTATTCTATTTATATGGGAATTTTAAGACAAATTCAAAGCCCTAGGGATATTTGTTATTCAATTAACTCATTAAAGGGATATACTAACTGCCAACTTTAAAACCAAGTGACAAACTCCTTGTTATTTTTAAGCCAATGAAGGCGGTTGCCAGTCCTGAAACAGTCCCTGCCCATATTAGGAGGGGATAATACGCCAGAGCTATCCTAAAGGATTTGAGAAAATAAGCAAGGACTAGGAGCTGGCCCGTATTATGAAAAAAAGCCCCTAATAAACTCAGACCATAGAGACTAAACTTCACGTTTAAATGTGGATAAAGAAGCGCCATAATAAAATATGAAAATAGGCCTCCAACCAGGCTGTAGAAAAAGCTGCTAAAGCTGGAGACAAAAAAACTTGAAAGAAGGATTCTTGAAATCAGAAGTAGGCCAACCTCCCTCCTACTAAAGTAGTGGAAGGCTATTAAAATAATAATATTACTAAGGCCAAATTTAATGCCTGGTATTCCCGGCACTATAGAATAGAATCTTTCAGCAAAATTAAGCACTAGACCCAGTGAAAGAAAGAGGGCCAGATAGCTAAGTTTCTTAGTTGAGGATGCCATGTAATTCCTCCTCTGAGCCCTTTATAACCAAAACCAGACCATTAGGAAGGCAGACAATACTCTGGCCTGTCTTAGATATGGCTATATGGTCTACGCAGTGCTGATTATAGCAAGTTGAACTGGACATATAAGCCTGGCCTTCATGGATAGTTACCTGGTTTATTTTGTCACCATCTGCAAAGTCAATTACCCTATCTTCCATAAGAGGATAGGAAGCAATGAGCTTGCCATTTCTATAGACTTCAAGCTCCTCACCACTAAAACCCTGAGGTAGTAAAAAAAACACTCCAAAGCCCAAGGCTACTAATAAGACTAAAATAAGTCTATCATAGAGCTTCACAATTAATCCACCAATCTATAGTCTTCATTTCTTAGTTCAAATTCAAAATCATTGTCATTTAAAACTAAAACTTCACCGTCCCTATTGACTAATACCACCGGAACCCCATTATCAAGTGCATAGGTTCTAGCTTCTTCAAAGCCCATAACAAAAAGAGCAGTAGAGTAGGCATCAGCCCTGGCAGAGTTAGGAAGGATAACGCTAACACTCATTAGGTCTTTTTGAACTGGATACCCATTTTCAGGATCCAGGATATGATGATATCTTACCCCATCTTTATCAAAGCCCCTCTGATAGTCTCCACTAGTTACAGCGGAATTCTCCTTCATCTTAACAACCCCTAATATAGCCCCTGCCTTATCAAGAGGGTCCTGTATACCAATGTTAAAGCTCCTTCCTTCATAGGTCCCCAAGGTAATTATATTGCCTCCTAGGTTAAATAGGGCGCTCTTCACTCCCCTATCCTTAGCCATTTGAAGGAGCCTATCGGCAGCATAACCTTTAGCAATTCCACCAAAATCAAGGTCTTCAATATTTCTATTTTTACTTTCTTCTAAAGCAGCACTTATTAGGCTGGCTTCAGGAATATTTTCTTCTGGACTACCAAAGGCCCAAAGGGCTGAGACTCTACCTAGAAAAGGATCAAAACTGCCTCCAGTAAGTTCCTCCATTTCTAAAGAAAGACTTATAATACTAGCTAGGTCCCCTTCTGCGTCCTCAATATTAGGTAGTTTAGAAATCTGGCTACTCTCATCATGGATAGAGAAGACTTCTTCTAGCCTGTAAATTTCTTCTTCAAGTTCCTTTAAAATCTTCTCACTTCCCCCCTCATATATCTTTAAATCTATGACGGTATCAAAGGCAAAATAATTCTTTTCATAGATGCCTTTTGATTGGCAACCACTTAATAGCAAAAGAACAATTATAATAAACACAAGATTCTTTTTCATTTTATACTCCTCGGCTTACTTTACCACTGGAGATGAATAATTGTCCATACTATTTAGCAAAATAATAAGGAGACCAATTGGTCTCCTTACATTTTTGCATTGACTAGTTCTAAATATTTGACTCCCAAAAAGCCTTTTCTTGTTACTAAAAGTTTCTCATTCATCTCCCATATGATTAGCTCAATATGAAAGTTAATACCATCAACTTCTTCTATAACATAGTATTTATCATCCTTAGGTTCTGCCAGGGTAATCACCGATTCCCTAAGTGGCACTCAGGAATTACAGGCTTCAAAGACATTAATTGTAATGTCCTTGATTCCCTTTTTACTATTTAAATAGGCCTTTGCAGCGTCATCTAAAACTAGCTTCATTACTATTCCTTAGCAAAGACGATCTTATACCCTTGAACTGCCAGTACAAGTGCCAGTACAAATAATATGGCTGGGAAGATAACAAGTATCCAGTTACCTGCCGCAATATTTGCTTTAATTAGGAATATTAGAGCAACAAGCGTTACGATTAACATAAATACCATTGGTACAACAAGCATCTTGTAGTTCTTTCCGGTATTTTTAAGCCATACAGCAATGGCAAGTAAGGAAAGAGCTGCTAGCAGCTGGTTGGCTGAACCAAAGATGGGCCAAATTTTTGAGAATCCACCTAGGGCTAGATAGCCACCAATAACTACTGTAATACCAGTTGAAACATACATGTTGGTTAAGATTGACTGCTTCTTAGCACCTTCAACATAGAAAAATTCTTGGAAGATAAAGCGGTTAAGTCTTGTTGCAGTATCAAGGCTGGTTAGTGCGAAGGCTGAAACAGCAAGAGCAACAAAGGATTTACCAACATCAAATGGAATACCAAATTTTGTCATAAAGACGCCAACACCTTCGGAGAAAACGTTAACTGGGCTTCCCTTAAGAAGTTCAGTAAGTTCTCCTTGGCTGATGTAAGCTGCTGTTATAAGAGCTATAACTGCAAGTACACCTTCAATTAGCATCCCACCATAACCAATAAGTTTGGCATCATGCTCAGTATCAAGCTGCTTTGATGTGGTTCCTGATCCAACTAGGGAGTGGAAGCCTGAAATAGCGCCACAAGCAACAGTTACAAAAAGCATGGGGAAGAGCCATTGCCCATTAACATTAAATCCTGTAAAAGGAGCAAGCTGAATGGAAGGCTTATAAATAATAATTCCTAGTACTGAACCAGCAATCATTGCATAGAGCAGGAAGGAGTTTAGGTAGTCTCTAGGTTGTAATAAAATCCAAACAGGTGCAATTGAAGCAACAAATATGTAGATCATCATAATTACAATCCAAGTGTTTAGTGACAAGTTTAGAGGGAAAACCCTTCCCAAGTATACACAAATAAATAGTAAGGTAACTCCAACAACTGTTCCTACTGTTAGAGAAACACCCTTCCTATAAACTAGGTAGCCAAATGCTACAGCCAAAACAATAAACATCATAGAAGATGATGCTGCTTCAGGTACTGTTGCAAAGGTTGAAGCAACAATATTAGTAAAGGCTGCAACAACAAGTAAAAGAGTTAACCAGGCAAAGGCTGAAAAGAGCATTTTTCCTTGTCTACCCATGTTAATTCCAATTACCTCACCAATACTTCTACCCTTATGTCTGATAGAGGCAACTAGGGAACCATAGTCATGGACTCCACCAAAGAAAATACTACCAATTACAATCCAAAGTAAAACAGGAACCCAACCAAAAATAGCAGCCTGGATAGGTCCATTAATGGGGCCTGCTCCAGCAATGGATGAAAAGTGGTGACCTAAAAGCACTGCAGGCTTAGTTGGTACAAAGTCTATCCCATCTTCAAGTTCGTGGGCAGGAGTTGCCCTACTAGGGTCAACACCCCACTGCTCAGCTAGCCAACGCCCATAGGTTGCGTAGGCAATCACAAAAGCGGCAATGCTAATAATAACTAACCAAAATGCACTCATAATTTCCTCCTAAAATATTCTCATAAAAGCTCTTATTGGATGAAAAGGTCCTTTACCTCCCTTCCTTTTTTATTTGATATAAATAATCCTTCATCCAAGCTATATACGACTAACCTTAAATCTACCCATCCTTTGAAGCCAAAGGAAAAACCTCTGTGGAATTTTGTTTTATTAACCAGTTTGACTAGGTCCTGGTCTGGCTCTTGATCTACAACTAAAACCAGAGTTAAACTAGATGCCATATGCTCATCATGGGGCTTAACAATGACTTCAATATTTGTCTTAGCCCAATCCAAATACTCCTCTAAGTCTGCCCTTTCTAAATTATCAACTCTTTTAACTAAAAAGTAATCGTTTGTCTCCATCCCATATATAACAGCCTTCTTAGTAGCTATGTATCTTTCAGTCCTCATAAAAAATTTAGCATAAAAATCAAAAGCAAAACCTTCTAATTCAAATTCGTCATATAAATCATAACTTGATACCAATTTTTCCCTAAGTAAATCTAAAAACTCAATAAAGTCCATAAGTGCTCCTACAAATCATTTTAACTATTTCACTACTCTAATTATTCTAGTACATTTATACAAAAACGTCAAACATATTGGTCTAATTCACAAATTAATCACTTTATATTCATTAATGGTCAAAAGACCTACATGTGGTATAATTTTAGAGGAGGTTTTTTATGTTTGATCACTATATTTTAAGCAGCCTAGTTGAAGAATTAAGGTCGGAAATTACAAACTTTAGGCTACAAAAGATTTGGTCCGTTGACCAAAACAGCTTCCTTTTGAAATTTAAATCCAAGGCCTATTTATATATAAATCTTTCACCCCAAAAAAGCCATGGAAGAATGCTGGAAAGCAAGATGGAAACCCAGGACCTTCCCCAGCCCTTTCTACTAGCTCTAAGAAAGACCTTAGAAGGAGCTAAATTATTAGAAGTTGACCAGGTTAAAGAAGACCGAACCATCTGCCTTACCTTCCAGGGCAGGACTGTTACCTATGACCAGGTTATCTATAGACTTTATATAGAATTTATGGGCAGGCACAGCAATGCCCTTATTACTAATGAGGATAAGACTATCCTCTACGCCTACAAGGCCACACCTTATGAAGCAAACACAGACCACCTTGTTAGACCAGGCCTAACCTACAAGCCCCTTATCCCACCTAAAAAAAGTCCAGAAGGCTCAACTGAGCTCATAGATAATGCTCTGGATTATAATGGCTTTTACAATAAACTTATTAAACTCCTCCCTGAAGAAGTGCTTGATAAAAACCTAGGCCAAATCCATAAATGGATTTATAGCTCCAGGGACTTTAATATCTTTCTAGATGAAGATGGAAACTTCAAAGACTTCCACCAATTCTCCAACAAAAATCTTAGGAGTGTTGGCTACACCAACCTTTCAAAAATGCTAGCAGCCTACTACGAGAAAGAAGAAAGCTCCAACAAATACCTCATTAGATATAGGAAGATTTTAAATAACAGGCTGGGCCTAGTCCAAGAAAAGATTACTAAGTTAAATGAGGATCTAGACCAGGCAAAATCTAGAGAAAGCTACAAACTCTGGGGAGAACTAATCCTAGCCTACCTTCATGAAATTCCAGTTAGAAGTTCAGAGGTTAGCCTTAATAACTATTATGATAATAGCTTTATAACAATTAAGTTAAATCCTAATAAAAATCCGGTTGAAAACTCACAAATTTATTATAAAAAATACGAAAAACTAAGTCGAAGTCAGCCAGAAATCGAAAAACAGCTTGACCAAGCCTTAAAAGAAAAACTCAGTTTAGAACAGCTTATCTATGAGCTTGGCCAGGTAGAAAGCGCCAGTGAGCTAGAAGAAATTAGCCAGGAAATGGAAAAGCTCAGGCTTATTCAAAAGAAAAAAAGAACCAGTCTTAAAACATCTAAACCCAGGGTCTTTGTCTTTGAAGGCTACCGCTTTGAAGTAGGTAAAAACAACAGGCAAAATGATGAGATAAGAAAAAAAGTTAAGAACAAAAATTTTGTATGGTTCCACAGTAAAGACCTGCCAGGAAGCCATGTCCTACTCCACCAAGAAATAGACAAGGCGTCTAAGTCTAGCCTCGAGTTTGGAGCCAAACTCGCCAGCTACTATTCCAAGGCCCAGGGTCAAGAAGTAACCGTTGACTACACTAGCCTATCAAAGGTTCACAGGCCAAAGGGTGGGGCTCCAGGCTATGTTAACTACTTTGATGCCAGGCAGATCTATACTGGTGCTCTAGCCGAAGAAATCCTACCCTTTGAAGAAAAGTAAAACCTAAAATAGCAGAAATCTGCTATTTTTATT
>LFTD01000117.1:0-639 GCA_001512625.1 Clostridiales bacterium DTU036
GACTACCTTGGCAGCTTCGAAGGGATTGGAAAAATCTATCAGTACTGTTTTTTTGACACCTGCTCTAGATGGGCAGAAGTTAAGCTATTTAGAAGAAAGCATGATATTGATATTTGGGCCTTTTTTGAAAAAAAAGTAGTCTACCTACTAGAGGTATTTAACTTAAACATTATAAATATAGTTAGTGTTAAGACCAGAGACTACCTTCCTTATTATTTTAAGGGGGATAGATATTCTACCAGCATTGAAGGCTATAATGTAAATCATAGCTTTATATCACCTGAGGAAAAAGACTTCTTTAGAGATATGATGGACTTTAAGCAGAGCTTAGCCCAGGACCTATACAGCCAGCTTGATGAAAAGGGGATAGAATCCTTTACAAGATTAGAAAAGGAAGTTGAGGACTACACTAGGAATCATAATTTTTCTTTAACTATTTTAGATGGGCCTAATAAAGGATTTACACCTGCAGAGCTTGTCCTGGAGAGGGCTAGAAAAAGAGGCACAGACCTTGAAACTCTACCTCTTTGGCTTCTTGCATTAATTAACGCCCCCAAAAAAGGAGGAATCCATGAGGGACAGGACTAAAAAAATTGCCATAATAGGAGGTGGCCTTTCAGGCCTTCTTATAGCTGAGGG
>LFTD01000117.1:758-973 GCA_001512625.1 Clostridiales bacterium DTU036
AATTTTGATGGAGTTGAGGAAATTCTTATGGAACCCTTTTCAAAATGGTGTGACTACCATGGCTTTAAGGTTCTTAAGACTATCTACACCCACTACTTTACAATTTTTGGTCTTGGTAGTATTGAGGAGGTCCCTGCTGTTTATGTGCTAAAAATAATGAGCTATGAGCACTTAATGGACTTTATGGGGATACCCCAATTTTTCACTTGGAAGCA
>LFTD01000117.1:1041-2830 GCA_001512625.1 Clostridiales bacterium DTU036
GGCCTTACTATTAAGACTGCCTACGAATGCTTGGATTTTGACCAGGTTGTTATGGCCTGTCCTCTAGAACAGTTCTCTAACCTGGATATTTGGGATGAGAAGACTAGATACTTTCTTGATAAAATTAAATATCAAGACTTTAATACCTACGGCTTTATTGTAGATAGGGTTCCCAGAGGCTGCGGCTGCATACTAGAAAACCTTTCTCCACAAAGAAAAGGTCATATAACCATTTGGGATGCTCGCTGGGAGGAGGGGGTAGGTAGCCAGGGTCTAGTTGTCCTCTACGCCTATGATCCTCCCAAAGAGTCTAAGATTTCAAGGCTTGATCTAATAAAGGCAGATCTTGATGAGCTGGGAGTGGGGCAGGCTAGACTCTACCAGGCCAGACACTGGAAACACCATCCCTATGTGGATAGCCAGACTCTAAAGGAAGGCTTTTATGAAAAAATTAATCAGATTCAAGGAAGGGATGGAATCTTTCTTACAGGAGAGATAGTTTCGGGCCTTTCCATTGAAAATGCCATTTGGCATTCTAAGTATCTTTTAGAGGAGTTTTTCTTCTAGATTGTAAGCTTTTTTCTGAAATTTAAGATTATTTTACTTTGAAGCCCTATTTACAGTAATAAAAATTGAATACCGTGGATAAAAACATGATAAAAGGCAGTTTGCATAGGTAGAGCCTATAATAAAGTGTAAACCAGATATGAAATAGAAATTTGAAAACCCTTGAAATTACAAGGGTTTTTTATATTAGTCTTTATTATGTTAGCTTGGTATAATAGTAGTAGATTTTGCTGATAAATTAATAACAAACTTAAAACGATATGCAGTGAAGATGTTTACCTTATTTTTATAATAGGATAAAGGCCTATAAAGCCACTACTGTTAAAAATAAGGCAGGTGAGACTTATAACTTAATGCTGGAAAGCCCCCTCTAAAAAAAGATGGCCCAGTGCTTTGACTAAACAAGGAACTAGATTTTAATGAAAGGAAAGAGGAGATGAAGGATTACAAGGTATTACAGATTCAAAAGTCAGTCTATGCGGATAATGATAAGGAAGCTGCAAAGATTAGGGAGGCAATGAAGGAGCAGGGCACCTTTCTACTTAATGTTATGAGCTCTCCTGGTTCTGGAAAAACCACCACTCTACTTAGGACAATTGAAAGCCTAATGGATGAATTTAAGATTGGAGTAATTGAAGCAGACCTGGACTCCGATGTTGATGCCCACACCATCCATAAGACAGGAACTGATGTTGTCCAGCTCAACACCGGTGGCATGTGCCACATAGACGCAGGTATAGTCCAGGATGGCCTGGACGGTCTACCTTCAAATGACTTAGACCTAATTATTATTGAAAATATTGGTAACCTAATCTGTCCTGCAGGTTTTGATACAGGAGCTTCTAGAGATATTATGATCCTATCAGTTCCCGAGGGAGACGATAAACCCCTTAAGTACCCCCAGATGTTTTCAAAGGTTGACCTACTAATTGTCAACAAGATTGATGCCATGGACTTTTTCAACTTTGATTTAGATGCAGTTGTTGAAAGGGTTACCAAGTTAAATCCAGATATTAAGATTATGCCTATCTCTGCAAAAACAGGTGAGGGAGTAGATCTTTGGGTTGACTGGTTACGTCAAGAAATACTGGCTTGGAAGGCCTAGGAAAAGGAGAAAAAAATGCGTCCAACTGTAGATAATAAGATAGACAAGGCCAGGGTTTTAGACCTTGCCAACCATATTGGGATGAAGAAGGCTGGTTCTAAAAAAGCCTATACATAT
>LFTD01000117.1:2842-3690 GCA_001512625.1 Clostridiales bacterium DTU036
CTTTGGGACCTGGCCATGGCTGGGGTTTGCTTTGTAAACGATATCGATGGTGTTGATAAGTACTGGCTTGAAACCTGGATTCCAGGTGTTATGGAGATGATGGTCAACAACAAAGAAAACGTTAGTAAATATCCTCAAATAGCCCAGTCCTTTGAAGAATACGGAAGGGTTAGGGGACCTATGACAGCAGGTAAGTTTCCTGTAGGTAAGGGTCTAATGAGGGTTATCCCAATAGAGACAGCTATCGATGGAAACTCTAAGAGCGCTTCTTTTGAAGAAGTTTCTAAGTATCTTTATGATAACGATGTTTTCTCAGTGTCCGACTGTGCCTGTAGGACTTCTAGAGAGATTCTAGGAGAGGGATGTGGCCACTTAAAAGAGGATATGTGTATCCAGCTGGGCCATGCTGCAGAGTACTACATAAGAACTGGTAGGGGTAGAGAGATTACCAGAGACGAAGCCTTTGATATTATTAAGAGGGCTGAAGAAAATGGGCTTATGCACCAGATTCCAAACGTGGATGGCTTTGAAAAAACCCACGCTATTTGTAACTGCTGCTCCTGTAGCTGCTACTCCCTTAGAACTGCTACCATGTTCCTAAATAACGACATGGTTCGCTCTAACTATGTGGCTCAAGTTGATCCTGAAAACTGTGTTGCTTGTGGCCAGTGTGTTATCCACTGTCCCACCAATGCACTTAAGCTTGGTCAAAAACTCTGTGGAGACGCCCAGGACTTCAAGCAAAGGGTAGACCTACCTTCAAATAGTAAGTGGGGACCTGAAAAATGGAATCCTGATTATAGGACCAACAGAGAAAACGTTCTAGACTCCGGTACCAGCCCCTGTAT
>LFTD01000019.1 GCA_001512625.1 Clostridiales bacterium DTU036
TTTTATACGGACTTTTAACTTATTTATATGTCTCGCTTTTGTGTACTTTGTCTACAGTCTGAGACCCTCTTCGGAGGGTCTTATTTTTTTGATAATTACTAACAAAAATATATTTGTGGTTCTTATCTTCGATAGTAGTATTTTATTTGAGAAAGAAAATCCATTACCAGTTCTTTGAGGATTAAGCTACTGTGGCTGAGCTTCTAAAGAAGAAGGGTATTATGTCCCCCCCCTTTGATCTATGAAGGATTAATCGATTGATTTATTTATAGTAGATCTAGAGCCTGGGATTTTCAGAAGAGAGGCCCTAGATACTGTGAGGAGGGATTTTGAAACATTAGGCCTGCTTAAGAGTATGCAGCCAGCCTTAGTAAGAATCTCAGGTTTGTAGTTTCAATGCTCAGATAGGAAGTAAGAACTCTCAATTATGGGGAGCTTTTTAGTTGACTAATGGTTGGTTTACTTTTAAAAAAATTAGCTTAGTTTAGTTGAAAGCTGTTAGGCTTGGTTTGATTAGTTCTGTCTTTACTGTCGACAAAAAGAATGATAATTGTTACAATAGACTATATTATTTAATTTAAGGAGTGAGTTTTGACTAGAGAACAAGGTATGATTATCACTCTTTTAGTGGTAGTCCTAATAAACTTTATTTGGGGAAAACTTCGCTTTGACTTTGTTGCCCTTTCAAGTCTTATTATTGCAACCCTACTGGGCCTGGTGGCCCCAGGAGAAGCCTTTGATGGCTTTGCCAATTCTGCTGTTATAACTGTGGCTGCTATTTTAGTATTAAGTGAAGGTCTAGTTAGATCAGGCTTTGTTGATGCTACTGTTCAGACCTTGGAGAAAAAGGTTAAAAGGCCTAGGATGCAGTTTTTGTTCCTGGTTTTTGGAGTAGCTGCCTTTTCTGCCTTTATGAATAATGTTGGGGCCATGGCCCTTTTTATGCCTGTGGCAATTAAGACTGCTAGAAAAACTGGCGTTTCTCCTTCACGGTACCTTATGCCTATGGCCTTTGCATCTCTATTGGGAGGACTTATTACCCTTGTAGGTAGCCCCCCTAATATTATCGTCTCTCAGTTTAGAGAGGATTTAATTGGCAGGGGATTTGGGATGTTTGAGTTCGCTCCTGTGGGCCTCTCTTTGACACTACTTATCCTACCTATTATGCTTTTTGCTGCCCCACAGCTAACTCCAGTAAGAAAGGAAAATGTCAGTCAGGAAGATCTTTTTGAGATTAAGGACTACACAACGTCGGTAAAACTTATTGAGGGATGTGAGCTTATCGGTAAGAGCCTAGTAGAGCTGGGTAGAGATTTTTTCGCTGATGTAAACGTTATTGGATATGTTAGAAATGAAAGAAAGCATTCTAGGGTTTCGCCCTATATGGATTTTAGAGTAAATGATATGCTGATTCTAGAGGCCTCCACAGATAATATAGAAGCTTTTTTAAAGAAGAGTAAACTTACCCTATCTGGTAGCAAGAAGCTTTCAGCCGAGGAAATAGGAGGAAATGGGGTAATAGTATCAGAAGTTGTAGTAACCCAGACCTCGCACTTTGTTGGTAAAACTGCCAGGGATATGGACCTTAGAAACAACCATGGAGTTAACCTTTTAGGGGTTGCTAGGGTAGGGGTCAGGGTGGCCCAGAGTCCTAATAGAATCCCTCTAAAAGAAGGGGACGTTCTTCTTCTTCAAGGAACCAGCGGATCTATCCAAGAGGCAATTAGGTATCTAGGAGTCCTACCCCTTGTTGATAGGGGTATAGAGCTTAAGTCTACTACTAAAATTGCCCTGAGTCTGAGTATTTTTATTGGTGCTCTGCTAATTGTGGCCTTTGAGATTTTACCTGCTACCATTGCCTTTACTACTGCAGCCTTGATAATGATTTTGACAGATGTAATTAGTATTAAGAGGGCCTATGAGGCTATTGATTTTCCTATCCTGATCTTGCTAGGTTCTTTAATACCTGTTAGCCAGGCTCTTGAGACTACAGGAGCAGCAGGGCTGATTTCAAGCCTTATTATAAAGATAGCTCCTGGGGTGGAGCCCTGGGCTATTCTGGCCATTCTTTTGTTCTTCTCCATGGCCCTTACAAATCTTATCAACAACGCAGCAGCAGCGCTATTAATGGCACCAATTGCAATAGGTGTGGCCCAGCTACTTGGCCTAAATCCTGATGCCTTTTTAATGATAGTCCTAGTTGGTTCTACCTCTGCTTATATGACTCCAATTGGTCACCAGTCAAATACTATTATTATGGGACCTGGAGGATATCACTTTGGAGATTACTGGCGCCTAGGCTTGCTAGTATCAGTTATGACCTTTTTTATCAGCATTCCCGTTATCATGTACTTATGGCCCGTTTAAGGAGGAGCTAAATGCTTAAATGTTCTAATTATGAAGTTTTTAACTTTGAAAATGCTCTAAGAGGTATGAGAAATCCCCTGGACAGTTGGAATCTAAATGACTCTAGTTTTGATGGAGAGCTGGTTATTGGCCCAAACGACTTAAAGCTGGCTAAAAACCTTAGGAAAGCCGGTTCTGACCATAGGAAGTACCTTAGACAAATCCTGGTTGGGGTTGATATAGAGGGTCCCCTCTATTGGTGGAAGGAGTTTGATACCTATAAGGTGGCTACGGTGGCCAACTCAACCTCTACTATGCATACCATCCACAAAAAAGGCTTTGTTGGGGAGATGTTTAGTGTAGAGGGTTTAAGTGATGAAAGCAGGGAGGTCTTTTTAGCTTATCTAGCCTATATGGAAAAACTAAGACTAGACTACAATGATACCAAGGATAAGGCCACTTGGGAGGAAATAATTAAACTCCTGCCTACCAGCTTTAACCAGCTAAGGACTGTTACCCTTAACTATGAGACCCTGCTTAGCATCTATCATGCAAGAAAAAATCATAAACTTGTTGAGTGGCATAGCTTTTGTAAGTGGATTGAGGAGCTACCATATTTCAAGGAAATATGCCTAGAAGATTAGGTTAAAGGGGTAAAAAGTTAAAAGAGTCGCTAAAGCGGCTCTTTTTATATGCAAATATCTGTTAAAATTATTGGTTTATTGTTATAATACTGTTAAGAATGGAGGGCCTATGCTGACCAACAAAATTAAATTAGCTAATCTTCCTACAAGGATAGAGCATTTAGACAGGCTCAGTGGAGAACTGGGGAAAAACATCTACATAAAAAGAGACGATTATACAGGCATTGAATTTTCAGGTAATAAGATAAGAAAGCTTGAATACTGCCTTAAAGAGGCTTTAGATCAGGGCGCTGATACGCTAATTACCTGTGGAGCAGTTCAGTCCAACCACTGCAGGGCCACTGTAGCTGCTGGGGTGAAGCTGGGCCTTGATAGCATCCTTTATTTGAGAAGTCCTGTAAGGGAGGCCCCTGAGGGAAATTATTTCCTTGATAAGGTACTGGGGGCAGAAGTAAGACATATTACCCCATCTGACTACAGTGAAAGACGTCAGGAAATTATGGAGGCGGCGGCCCTGGAATTAGA
The DNA here is from genome assembly GCA_001512625.1 of Clostridiales bacterium DTU036. Taxonomy (GTDB): domain Bacteria; phylum Bacillota; class Clostridia; order Peptostreptococcales; family Acidaminobacteraceae; genus DTU036. The sequence continues at coordinate 3,516 of LFTD01000019.1, forward strand.
AGCTCAGGGCAGGAAGGCCTACCTAATCCCGGAAGGCGCTTCAAATGCTATAGGTACCTGGGGTTACTACAATGCCTTTATGGAAATCTTAGACCAGGAAAAGGAGCTGAGCTTAGACTTTGATACCATAGTTACTGCGCTAGGTAGTGGGGGGACCTATGCAGGTCTTCATTTTGCCAATGAGATTGGTGGCCATGGCAAAAAGGTCTATGGTGTGCCAATAGTAATGGATAGTGAATATTTCAAAAAGCGGGTTGGAGAAATCTGGCAGGAGTTTTCAAGCTACTTTGAAAAGAGTTATAAGATGGAGGCTGAGGACATGCTCATGCTTGATGGCTTTGCCGGCAGGGGCTATGGCCTTAATACTCCAGAAGAAATGGACTTTATCAGGGATCTTGCAAGAAAGGAAGGACTTATCTTAGATAGTGTTTATACTGGTAAGGCCTTTAAAGGCTTTGTGGAATCCATCGAGAAGAAAGAGTTTTCGGATAGCAAAAATATTCTCTTCATACATACCGGTGGACTTTTTGGCCTCTTTTCTAAGAAGTTTGAGTTTGATTTATAGTTATGATTATTACAAAGATGCAGGCAACGGGAAATGATTTTCTTTTAGTTGATAATAGCAAGGAAGGTCTTGGGGCTGAAGAAAAGTCTTTAATGGCCCGAAGACTCTGTAAAAGAAGGCTTAGTTTTGGAGCCGATGGAATGATTTTTCTTGAAAAAAGGCCGGGGCTTTATATGGACTTTTATAATTCCGATGGAAGTCTTGGAGAAATGTGCGGAAATGGAGCCAGGTCCTTTGCTAGGTTTGCCTATGAAAAGGGCTATGCAGGTGAGGAAATCATTTTTGATAGTCTGGCTGGCAGGGTAGAGGCTAAAAGACTAGATAAGCAAAACTATAGCATAGAAATGCCAGTTGTAAGTTATTATGGTTTGGTAGAAATAGACGGTGAAGAGCTAGCCTATGTGGAAATAGGGAGTCCTGGGCTTCCCCATCTAGTAGTAGGGGTGGATGAGATTAAAAGGGACCAGCTTCATAAGAGAGCTCTTAAGCTAAGACACCACGAAAAACTAACTAAAGGAGCCAATGTTAATTTTTATGTAGAAGGCAAGGAAAAGCAGGTCCTGACCTTTGAAAGAGGGGTAGAAGACTTTACACTAGCTTGTGGAACAGGTGTTTCTTCGGTCTACTATCATCTTTATAAAGAAAATAAAGCCTTTGGTGAAGAATCCTTTCTTACTGGGGGCGGTAGACTATATGTTGAGATGGGTAGTAGTGGCCAGCTTATCCTAAAGGGACCTGTTGTTAAGGTGTATGAATGTGAACTTCTTGAAGAAGTATAGGAAGATAATCAGTTCTTGGGTATAAGCTAAAGAGGAGGGATTATATGAAGATTCCAAGCTTAGAGGAATTAAAGGCCTATCGCCAAGGTCAGTTTTATAGAGGGGCAGATATTTTTGGAGCCCATCATACCCAGGATGGCTTTAGGTTTATAGTTTATGCTCCCAGGGCTCGTCAGGTAAGCGTGGTGGGAGAGTGGAACAACTGGACACCAGGCCAGGATAGGATGGAGAGTATAGAAGAAGGTTACTTCATTGCCTATCTTGATGATGCTAAGGAGGGCCAAGAATACAAGTATCACCTAGTCGACCATGAGGGTAAGGAACACTGGAAGACCGATCCCTATGCTAGAAAGATTCGCTGGGGGAAGGAGAGTCCAGGTATTCTTTATAAACCCTCTAATTTTGATTTTAAGGCAGAGGTAGATTTAAAAGACAATCTAGCTATTTATGAGGTCCATTTGGGAAGCTGGAGAAAAAATGAGAGTGGTGACTACCTGAGCTATAGGGAGTTAGCTCATAGTCTTCTACCCTATGTAGAGGAGCTGGGCTTTAATGCAATTGAACTCTTACCTATAACAGAGTACCCCTATGATGGGAGCTGGGGCTACCAGCAGATGGGCTACTATGCCATTACTAGTCGCCATGGCGACCCCTATGATTTCAAATACTTTGTGGAAGAGGCCCATAAAAGAGGTTTAGCTGTTTTTGTGGATTGGGTGCCCTGTCACTTTGCTAAGGACGCGCCAGGCCTTTCCTACTTTGATGGCAGTGGGCTTTATGAGAGTGATTTTTGGAAGGATGCTTACAATAGCCAGTGGGATACCATTAATTTTGATTTTGGAAGGCGCCATGTCTGCAATTTTTTAATAGGTAGTCTTATTCATCTCTACGAAGAGTTTAGGATTGATGGGGTAAGAGTTGATGCAGTAGCCCATATGCTTTATAGGGGTGATAAAGGCAAGGAAGTCCATGGTCATTCTAAGAATTTTCTTGTAGAGATGACCTCAGCCCTAAAGGATAAGCTTCTTCTTATTGCTGAGGACTCCTCTGACCACGAAGGCGTAACCAGGCCAGTTGAAGAAGGGGGTCTGGGATTTGATTATAAATGGAACATGGGCTGGATGAACGATACTCTGGAGTATATGAAGCTTGATGGCTTTGCCAAGAGCCATAATCATAAGCTCCTGACCTTCCCCATGGTCTATGCTTTTAGCGAGAATTATGTTCTTCCTCTTAGCCATGATGAGGTTGTTCATATGAAGGGCTCACTTATTAATAAGATGAGGGGAAGTTATGAGGAAAAATTTTCCCAGCTCAGGCTGCTTTATTTGTACCAGTACACCATGCCAGGTAAGAAGCTACTCTTTATGGGAGGAGAATTTGGCCAGTTTGCAGAGTGGAATGCTTTTACTAGCCTTGACTGGAATCTTCTGGGCTTTTATTCCCACATGGGCATTCAAAACTTTGTTAGAGACCTTAATAATTTTTATCATAAAAAACCAGCTCTTTATGAAAATGATAGTAACTGGCAGGGCTTTAGTTGGATTGAGGTAGACAGGCCCCAGCAGAATTATATAGCCTATAGGCGCAGAGATAACAATAATAAGGAACTAATTGTTTTACTTAACTTCTCTTCTAATGAACTAATTAACCATCCTCTGGAGATTGGAGAGGGAACTTATAGGGTTGTCTTCAATTCCGATGGGGAAGACTACGGCGGACAAAACAGAGGGTCCTATGGTCTTCTAGAGAGCCAGGGATGGCTCCTAGTTGGATTAGCCCCTTATAGCGGTCTCATACTGGAGGTAGCAGATGAATAAAGAAAAGATGATAGCCATGCTTCTGGCTGGGGGCCAGGGCACTAGACTCAAAGAATTAACAGAAAAGAATGCCAAGCCAGCTGTTCACTTTGGAGGCAAGTATAGAATTATTGATTTTGCTCTATCAAATTGTGCCAACTCTGGGATAAGAAATGTTGGTATACTGACCCAGTATCAGCCTCTGGCACTAAGTATGCATATTGGGATAGGGGGGCCCTGGGACCTGGATAGGCAGGTAGGGGGAGTGGAGGTTCTACCGCCTCATATGACCACCCAAGGGGGGCAATGGTATGCTGGAACTTCCAATGCCATTTATGAGAATCTTGATTACATTGATATGCGAGACCCAGAATTTGTCCTTATTCTCTCAGGAGACCATATCTATAAGATGGATTATAGTAAGATGCTGGACTTTCATATTGAAAAAAATGCAGCAGTGACCATTTCTGCTATTCAGGTCCTCCTAGATGAAGCAAGTAGGTTTGGGATTTTAAATACCTTAGAAGATGGCAGGATTTATGAATTTGAAGAAAAACCAGAAAATCCTAAAAATGATTTAGCTTCAATGGGAGTCTATATTTTTAACTGGGACATTTTAAGAGAGTGGTTGATTAAGGATCAAAAGAACCCCAAGTCCAGCCATGATTTTGGTAAGGACATCCTACCAGGTATGCTAGAGGAGGGCTTTAACCTCTATGCCTATAGCTTTAGTGGCTATTGGCGGGATGTGGGGACTGTCGAGAGTTACTGGCAGGCCAACATGGACTTACTAGATCCTGAGAACTCACTCAATCTATTTGATGAGGACTGGCGGATTTTTACCAATAACTACAATGTGCCTGCCCAGTATATTTCCCCTTCCTCAAAGGTGGAAAGGGCTTTAATAAATGAAGGCTGCATAGTCCATGGCCAGGTTAAAAACAGTATTCTTTCTACCTCTGCTGTAGTAAAGAAGGGAGCTCAAATTGAGGGAACTATTCTTTTACCTGGAGCTATAGTTGGTGAAAACGCTGTACTTAAAAATGTAATTGTCCTCAGCCATGAAACTGTGGAAGATGGAGTTGTAATAACTAGTGATGAGATTACTATCTACGGAGCCGAAGACTATGGCATGGTGATCAATAGGAGGGAGTTATGACTAAAAAGGTAGCAGGACTTATAAATCTTGGAGAAAAGGAAACCTATATTAGGGAGCTAACTCAGTATAGGCCTTTGGCCACGGTTCCCTTTGCTGGCCGCTACTGCCTTATAGACTTTATGCTATCTAGCATGATTAATAGTGGCATAGGGACTATATCAATTCTGGTTAAGGATAAGTTCCACTCTATAAATGACCACCTGAGCTATGGGAAGTGGTGGGACCTAGATAGAAAGACAGGGGGCCTAAGGATCCTATATCCTGATATAAAGGAAGAAACAGCCTTTGATGGAGATTTGCAGAGGCTGGGGACCAACCTGATATATTTTGAGAAGATGAAAGAAGACCATATCCTCTTAACTAGGAGTAATTACCTAGGTAATATCAACTTCAAGAAGGCTTTTGAAGCCCATGAAAAGGCCGATACAGACATTACTATTCTCAGTAAGAAGGTCACTCAGGGCAAGACTCGAGTGGACCTTTTAGGCCTTGATATTCTGGTTGAAGACAATGGCAAGACCTACATTGGTCAAAATCTAGGCAACCAGGATGAGTTTGAGATGGGAATAGAGATGTACTTTATAAAAAGAGAAGTATTCATGGAAATTGTTAAGGAGGCTCTGGAGCTTGGAAAAGAAAAATCCCTAAGTGCTGCCATTGCAAGAAGGTTAATAAAGTATAGTGTCCAAGTCTATAGCCTGGAAGAGGAGATCCTTCCCATTTATTCACTACAACAGTACTACAATGCCTCTTTAAGAATTTTGGAAGAGGATAAGGCCCATTGCCTTTTCTATGAACACGGCAGGATTCACACCAAGGTTAAGGATGCTCCATCAGCCCTTTACATGGAGGGTTCCCAGGTGTCAAACTCCCTGGTGGCCAATGGCTGTGTTATTGAAGGAACCGTAGAAAACTCCATTCTATTTAGGAATGTAAGAGTTGAAAAAGGAGCTGTTGTTAGAAATTCAGTGGTCTTCCAAGGTTCTGTCATTGAAAGCAATTCCCAAGTGAATTTTGCAATTCTTGATAAGAGAGCCACAATTGGCAGGGGGAAAATTTTGATGGGAGATGGTGGACTACCTTACTTTGTTGGGAAAGGAGCTAGGATTATATGAAGATACTTTTTGCTGCCAGTGAAGCTGTACCCTATATAAAATCAGGAGGATTAGCAGATGTTATGCACTCTCTACCTAAAGCTTTAGCTTTGAGAGGTCATGATGTCAGGGTGGTTATCCCAAACTTTAGAAGAATAAACTCCCAGCTAAGAGCTAAATTCCAGTACCTGGGGGCCTTTCATATAAATATGCCTACAAAAAATCAGTATGCTGGTATATTTAGTCATGATCTTGATGGGGTTACCTACTATTTTATAGATAATGAGTATTACTTTGGTAGAGATCAGCTTTATGGCGAGTTTGATGATGGTGAAAGGTTTTCCTTCTTCTGTCATGGCGCTTTAAGACTAATGGATGAGGTAGGCTTTTATCCTGATATCCTTCATCTAAATGACTGGCATACTGGAGCAGCTGCCCCCCTCTTTATGGATACCTATCAGTGGAGGGATGAGTATAAGGATACAAAGCTAGTCTTCACCATTCATAACCTTAAGTACCAAGGAATCTTTCCCTACAGTGTTATGAAGGACTTTCTGGGCCTTAACGACTCTTATTTTACCTATGAGGGCTTAGAGCACTATGGCTCTTTAAACTTTATGAAGGCAGGTATACAGTATAGCGATGAGGTGACAACAGTTTCTAGAACCTATGCTAGAGAGATAACCTATCCCTATTATGGGGAAGGACTCCATGGCCTTCTACTTCACCAAAAGGGCAAGTTAAGTGGAATAGTAAATGGTATTGATTATGAGGATAATAATCCTGCCACTGATAGCAACCTATGGGTTAACTATACTGCAAGTTTTCCTGAAAGAAGGTTAGAGAATAAAAAAGCCTTTCAAAAGTCACTTGGCTTTGAGGTGGATGAAAATATTCCTATGCTGGGAATGGTGACAAGGCTAGTTGATAACAAGGGCCTGGACCTCTTAACCTTTATCTTTGAAGAGTTAATGGAAGAAAAAATACAATTTGTCCTTCTTGGTACAGGTGAAGCTGACATTGAAAACCAGTATAGACTTTTTCAGGAAAAATATCCTGATAAGGTCAGCGTCAACATCCTCTTTGGAGATAATCTAGCTAGAAAAATCTATGGCTCCTGCGATATCTTCCTGATGCCCTCTAGATTTGAACCCTGTGGGTTAGGTCAGCTTATAGCCATGCGATATGGAGCACTACCTGTTGTTAGAAAGACTGGTGGGCTGGCAGACACAGTAGAGGCTTACAACAGATATACTGGCAAGGGCACAGGATTTGCCTTTGAAAATTATAATGCCCACGAGCTTCTCTATACTATAAAGGATGCAATTTACCACTTTAATAATAAAGAGAATTGGTGGAAGATAGTAAAGCAGGCCATGGAGAAGGATCTGAGCTGGAAGGAGTCAGCTGCCCTTTATGAGAAAGTCTATGAAAAGTAAACTAGGCGCCTTTTCCACTGGTAAGAAGTGGACCTTTAGAGTCTTTTCCACTAGGCCTTATTTAAATTTACTGCTTTTTCCCCAGGCTGAAGCAGGGGATTACAAGAGTTACAAGATGCAAAGAAGTGGAGAAGTTTTTGAGTTAAGCCTTGAAGGGGAGTTTGAGGGATGGGCCTATGCCTATGAATATGAGGGCAGGCTAATAGTTGATCCCTATGCTAAGTATGTTTCTAGGGGGGCTAGGAGGGGGATCCTAGTCTCAGATAAGCTTTCAGATCCTCCGGGCTTTAGAGAGCTGCCCCACCCAAAACTGAGTTTTAAGGACGCAATAATATATGAGCAGCATATTAAGGATTTTTCTTGTAAGGAGGCTAAGTGCTTTAGATATCCAGGAAAGCTTCTTTCCCTTACTGAGAGTCCTTCTAAGGAGAAGCTCCTAGGAAGTGATTATATGGCTTCACTTGGAGTAAGCCATATCCATCTTCTACCCCTGAGCCCTATAATGAGCCTTGAAGAGGAAGAGGGTTATAACTGGGGCTATGACCCAGAGTTTTTCTTTGCCTTCCACAGGGGCTATCTAGTGGATGTGGACAGACCCCTAAAGGCCCTAGAAGAGGTAAAAAAATCAGTTCACCATCTTCATAATCTTGGCCTTGGCCTGGTTGTGGATGTGGTTTACAACCATACCTACCATACTGAAAAGAGTAGTTTTGAAGCCCTGGCACCGGGTTATTACTATAGGATGGAAGAAGGAGTTTTCCTTGATGGCTCTGGCTGTGGCAATGAACTTGACAGCTCAAAGAAGTATGTGAGAAAATTAATTATTGATAGCCTAGTTTACTTAATGGAAGAGTTTAGAGTAGATGGATTTAGGTTTGATTTATGGGGCCTGATGGAAGAGGATTTTGCCCATGAAATAGTTGAGGTCCTTAGAGGCATTAATCCCCAGGTACTTATTTATGGCGAACCCTGGGCAGCAAATGGCCGGCCTGATAATTTTCTTCATTTTGGCTCTCAAAATGGTAAGGACTTTGCCCTTTTTAATGATAGAATAAGAGATGGGTTAAGAGGAAAGAATGATGATAAGAGCCTGGGCTTTATCCAAGGCAGTATTAAGGCAAGGAACCATGTCTTAACAGGCATAGTTGGAGATATAGATTATTCTCAGGGTATTTATGGTTACTGTAAGGAGCCTTGGGAGACTATTAACTATATGAGCTGCCATGACAACATGATTCTTTATGATAAGCTTAGCTATTCAACAGGTGAAGATGATAGGCTCGTTAAAAAACGAGTTTCTCTTGGATTTTCTATCCAACTTCTAAGTTTTGGGCTACCTTTTATCCATGCAGGTACGGAATTTATGAGATCTAAATCCATGGATCATAATAGCTACAAGTCAGGCTGCAGTATTAACGGCATAGACTGGAAAGAGTTAGATAAACATAGAGATCTAGTTGATCTTGTTAGGGGTCTTATAGCCCTTAGAAGAAAGTTTAACCTGGCTTCCTATGATAGTGCTAGGATTAAAAAGGAACTCTACTTCTATCCTGATAGTCCCGTTATCTACTATGGCCTTGACCTAGGAGAAGAGGAACTTTTTATAGGCCATAACCCAAGTTTAGAAAAGCAGAAGCTACCCTATGATCAGGCTCACTACTATTTGGAAAATTTCAAAGTCAACCTGCTAGGAACTGCTCTTAAGAAAAAATGGATAGCACCCCTAGAATCCGTGGTGCTAATAAGGAGGAAAAAATGAGTCATTATCATATTGAGGCCCCTGAAGGCGCCGTAGCTGAATTTGTTCTACTTCCTGGGGATCCCCTTAGGGCTAAGTTTATCGCTGAGAACTTTTTAGAGGATGCTGTCCAGTACAATACCGTTAGAGGGATGCTGGGCTTTACTGGCTATTATAAAGGCAAGAAAGTTTCGGTACAGGGAACAGGAATGGGTATGCCATCTGCTGGCATTTATATCCATGAGCTAATCAATGTATATGGGTGTAAGAAGCTGGTAAGAATTGGTTCCTGCGGAGGCATTGGTAGAAAGGTAAAACTTAGAGATGTTATTATTGGTATGAGTGCTTGCACAAATTCCAAGTTGGTTTCTAGACGCTTTTATGGCAATACCTACGCTCCTACTTCAAGCTTTGAGCTGTTATACAAGGCCTATAATCTAGCTATTGAAAAAAAGGTTCCTGTTCATGTTGGTAGCCTACTTTCTTCAGATAATTTCTATGAGGATACAGAAGAAGATGTTATGAGATGGGCTGAGTATGGAGTGCTTGGAGTTGAGATGGAGGCCGCAGAGCTTCTTACCCAGGCAGCGAAATATGAAGATGTTCAGGCCCTGGTTATCTGTACAGTATCTGACTTAATACCAACAGGTGAAGTTACAACTAGTCAAGAAAGGCAGGAGACCTTTACTCAAATGATGGAGATTGCTTTGGAACTTTAAATATGTAGGAGGGTACTGTGAGCTATGAAAGACTACTTGAATTAATAGAAAACAAAGAATATTTTACGCTTAAAAAAGAGTTAGAAGACCTCAATGAAGCAGATATTGCTGAGTATGTGGATGAGCTAGATACCAAGGATACTTTGTTGGTTTTTAGACTTCTTAGTAAGGAAAAGGCAGCACTGGTTTTTGCAGAGTTTAGCAAGGCTACTCAAAATGAAATTGCCACTGGCATAACAGAAGGTGAGCTTGCTACTGTTATTGAGGATCTTTATTTTGATGATATGATAGATGCCTTGGAGGACCTACCTTCAAACCTGGTTAAAAGTCTAATTACCAAAGCCACTCCAGAAAAGAGAAAGATGATAAACCAGTTTCTAGGCTATCTTGAAGATTCTGCAGGAAGCATAATGACAATTGAGTTTGTTAAGCTTAGAAAGCAGATGACTGTTAAGGAAGCCCTGGCCCATATTAAGGAGATTGGCCTTGACAGGGAAACGGTATACACGAACTATATTACTGATTCTTCTAATCATCTTGAAGGAATTATATCTTTAAGAAAACTCGTTATAAGTGATGATGATGAGATACTCGAAGATATAATGGATACAGATGTAATTTTTGTTCATACCGATGAAGACCAAGAGGAAGTTGCCTCAACCTTCAAGAAATACGGCTTTTTGGCCCTGCCTGTCGTAGATAGTGAGAATAGGCTAACTGGTATTATTACAGTTGATGATATTATTGAAATTATCCAGGAGGAGAATACCGAGGACTTTGAGAGAATGGCGGCTATTTCTCCTACTGACGATGAGTATCTAGATCTTTCTCCCTTTGGTCATGCTATTAAAAGACTTCCTTGGCTTATGATTTTAATGGTATCTGCCACAGTTACAGGCAATATTATTTTAAACTTTGAGGACGCCCTTTCTAAGATGACCATTTTAACTAGTTTTATCCCTATGCTGATGGATACAGGGGGCAATTCAGGTAGTCAGTCATCTACTCTTATAATTAGAGGACTGGCCCTAGGTGAAATTGAATTTAAGGACTTTTTTAAAGTAGTTTGGATGGAGTTTAGAACTGCGATTGTAGTGGCTATATTATTATCCTTGGTAAACTATGCTAGGCTTCTTATCTTTACTAGCGTAAATCCTACAGTAGCACTTGTAGTAAGTTTTTCGCTTATAATCACAGTAGTTTCAGCTAAGCTTATTGGCTCTACCCTGCCCCTGATTGCTGTGAAGCTTAAATTGGACCCAGCAATAATGGCAGGTCCACTAATTACAACTATAGTCGACTCAACCTCTTTGCTTGGTTACTTCTGGTTAGCCACTAACTTACTAAATCTATAACTTAATGGAAAGGGCTTTTAGAAGCCTTTTCTTTTTGCCCATCTTTTTTTATTATTTGTTTTAAGGAGGGTTTATGGCAATAGAGTATAGGATTTTGAAGGAGGGTGGAACTGTTTCTAAGACAGACAGTGGATGGACATTAGAAATTAATCTGATTAGCTTTAATGGCTTAGAGGCTAAGTATGATATCAGGCAGTGGAGTCCTGGTAGAGAAAGAATGAGTAAGGGGGTAAGGCTAGGGAAAAATGAACTAGAAGTTTTGATTGAGCTGGCCCAGCAAATGTTAAGTGAAGATAGTTAATCTTTTAGAAAAATCATGACCACCCTTAAAAAGGGTGGTTTGGGGTAGGGCTATAAGCCCTTGCTACCAACCAGCGTCTCAAGGCGCTGGTTTTCACTTTGTTCAAACCCCTATGTTTTTGTCACTTTTGCCGCCCTTAAAAGGGCTTTTGTATTACCAGCTAACCCCTAAAGGGGTCTTCATACTCTTTTACACTTAGCTTATCTAATGCTATATCCTTGCTTTCTTGCTCTCGGATATACTTTGCTATAGTCGCTTCATTTAGACCCACTGTACTAACGTAATAACCTGTAGCCCAAAAATGTCGATTACCAAATTTGTACTTCAAATTTGCATGTTTGTCGAAAATCATGAGGGCACTTTTACCTTTTAAATATCCCATAAAGCTTGAAACTGAAAGCTTAGGGGGAATGCTCACTAGCATGTGGACATGGTCGGGCATCAAATGCCCTTCAATGAGCTCTACTCCCTTGTAACCACATAATTCTCTCAATATCTCCCCTATACTAAGGTAGTGTACAGTAATTGTAGGTCAAGTAGATGAAATAAAAGAAAGCTCCAAGTGTGCTA
>LFTD01000085.1 GCA_001512625.1 Clostridiales bacterium DTU036
GGTTTTTTCCTTTGACAAAGCTCTTAATATTCTATACAATGAATATGCCTTATAAAGAGTGGTGGAGGGACTAGGCCCTAAGAAACCCAGCAACCGGCTTGCACGGTGCTACATCCTACAGGTAAAACTGGTAGATAAGGAAGAAAGCCTAGGGGCTTTTTTTTAATGAAAAGGAGAAGAGATGAAGAAGAAGTTTTTTACATCGGAATCTGTGACAGAGGGACACCCAGACAAGCTATGTGACCAGATATCCGATGCCATACTAGATGCTATGCTGGAAAAAGATCCTATGAGTAGGGTAGCCTGTGAGTGTATGGCTACAACTGGTCTTGTGGTAGTTAGTGGTGAAATTACCACTGAGTGCTATGTGGACATCCAAAAAATTGTAAGAGAAACAATAAAGGAAATTGGTTATACCAGGGCCAAGTTTGGTTTTGATGGAGATACCTGCGGAGTTCTTGTAAGCCTTGATGAACAGAGCAGTGATATAGCTCTTGGAGTTGACAAGTCCCTAGAAGCCAAGGAAGCTGGTAGCAATGGTTCACTTGGAGCTGGAGACCAGGGAATGATGTTTGGTTTTGCCTGTGATGAAACCCCAGGCTATATGCCCATGCCTATTTATCTAGCCCATGAGTTAACTAGAGCTCTAGCCAAGATGAGAAAGGATGAGGTGGTAGACTACCTGCGTCCCGATGGTAAGAGCCAGGTCACCGTTGAGTATGAGGATGATAGGGTTAAGAGGGTGGATACAGTGGTTATTTCAACCCAGCATAATGATAAGGTCCCCATGGAAACCCTAAGGGCTGATATGGAAAAACTAATAAGAGAAGTTATTCCAGCAGAGCTTATTGATGAAGCTACTAAATTTTATATAAATCCAACTGGCCGCTTTGCCATAGGAGGTCCCCAAGCTGACACTGGACTTACTGGTAGAAAGATAATTGTTGATACCTATGGCGGTACAGGCCGCCACGGTGGGGGAGCCTTTAGTGGCAAGGACCCAACCAAGGTTGACCGCTCAGCCAGTTATGCTGCCCGCCATGCTGCCAAGAACCTAGTAGCCGCTGGCCTAGCAAGAAAGGTAGAGATTGAACTTAGCTACGCTATTGGTGTAGCCGAGCCTGTCTCCATCTATGTAGATAGCTTTGGCACAGGCCTTGTCAGTGATGATAGGCTTGAAGAGATAGTAAGAAAACACTTTGACTTTAGGCCCTCTTCAATTATTAAAAACCTTGACCTAAGAAGGCCAATTTATAAAAAAACCGCTGCCTATGGACATTTTGGTAGGGCTGATGAGGACTTTACCTGGGAGCGTCTTGACAAGGTAGAGGATCTTAAGAAAGAAATTTAAAAGACCCCTTAGGGTCTTTTATCATAGAGGTGGATGTGGAGTTTTCTGGCAGTGTAGCAGAAATAATTTTTGAGAGTACTAGGGACCACTACAAGGTCCTCCTTGTTGAGGGGAAGGATGAGGTCCTAGTAGTCCATGGGAATCTTCCAGGCCTAGGCATAGGAGACCATGGAACCTTCAGGGGGAGGATGGAAAATCACCCCCGTTTTGGTGACCAGCTAAGGGTTCTTTCCTTCGATTATGACCAGCCAAGTGATATCCACAGTATAGAGCTCTTTTTATCCTCTGGTCATATTAGGGGTTTGGGGCCAGTGCTGGCCAGTAGGATAGTAGAAACCTTTGGTGCCAGGACCCTAGAGGTAATGAGCTATGAAATAGAAAAACTTCGTAGAGTTCCAGGAATTGGAAAGAAGACCTTGGAACTAATAAAAAGAGACTATGAGGCTCTAGGAGCTAAAAAGGAGAGCCTAATCTATATCCAGTCTCTGGGTTTTAGCCCCCTGATAAGCGGTAGGATTATCTCTGAATTTGGACCAGCCGCCCGGCAGATAATTGAAGATAATCCCTATTGCTTAATGGAAGTTGATGGCATAGGCTTTGAGTCCTGTGAAAGGTTGGCCCAGGAGCAGGGCTTTGACCCAGGAGATCTAAGAAGGCTCCAAGCCTTTATTAAGGGCCTTCTTCAAAGGGCCCTAAACCAGGGCCATATCTATCTACCCAAGTGGCATATCCTAGAGGATATGGAGTCCTTGGGCTACTTTGATGAGGAGAATTTAAGAGAACTCTTTATTCAGGGCAGCTTTATAGAAGAAAAAAATAGGGTTTACCTACCCATGGCCTACGAGGTAGAGGGCAAGGTGGCAGCCTACCTTACAAGACTTAATAAAACCGAGCCAAGTAAGCTCCACTATAATCTTGAGGCACTGGAAAGCAGCCTATCTGATGAGCAGCTAATGGCGCTAGAAAAAAGCCTGAATAAGTCTGTGAGTATCATTACAGGAGGGCCAGGAACAGGTAAAACTACCCTGATTAAGGCCATGGCTGAACTCTTTGATGAAGGGCTAAAGCTCTGCGCGCCTACAGGCAGGGCTGCCAAGAGAATGGAGGAGGCCACAGACCATCCAGCCCAGACTATCCATAGGCTCCTCGAGTATAAATTTGATGAAGAAAGAGCAGTTCTGGGTTTTGATAGAAATGAAGAGAACCCCCTTGAGGCCGATGTGGTTGTTGTAGATGAGGTCAGTATGGTGGATATCTTTCTAATGAAAAACCTCCTAGAAGCCCTAGAAGCTGGGGTCAGGCTAATCCTTATAGGAGATGAGGACCAGCTACCTTCAGTGGGGCCTGGCAGGGTTCTAGGGGATATGATAGCCTCTGGAGTCATCGAGGTGTCAAGGCTAAGGGAAATCTTCAGGCAGGATCAGCACTCTCTTATACCAATAAATGCCGGCAAGGTACTTAATGGTGACAGGGACTTATTAAGGGATAGCCAGGGGGATTTTTTTATCCTATCCAGTCAGGGGCCTCAGGGACTGGTGGAGCTGGTTAGAGATAGGCTGAGCTCCTACTACAACTTTGATCCCCTCTGGGAAATCCAGGTCCTAAGCCCTATGAAAAATGGTCCCCTTGGGACTAGGAGTCTAAATCAGCAGCTGCAAGAAGCCCTAAACCCCTATGGAGGAGGTCCAAGAATCCAGCTAGGAGATAGCTTCTTTCAGATTGGGGACAAGATCATGCAAAATAGAAACAACTACCAGGTTGAGTGGAGGGACCTGAAGTCTGGCGAAGAGGGCCAGGGCATCTTCAATGGAGACATTGGGGAGATCGTGGACATAAATAAAGGGGAGATCAGCATAGTCTTTGATAGAACCAGAAGGGCCATCTATACTAGAGATCAGCTCTTTGACATAGACCACGCCTACGCCATGACCATTCATAAGAGCCAGGGCTCGGAGTTTGCCTGTGTAGTGCTGGCTGCCCAGGGAGTACCTCCCATGCTGGCAAATAGAAACCTGCTCTATACTGGAATAACCAGGGCCAAGGAGCTCCTGGTCCTCTACCAGGGAGGGGGAAGCCTGGAGAGAATGATAAGCCAGGTGGATAGCCAGGAAAGGTATAGTTCCCTTGAAGAACTTTTAATAGACTACAATAAGGAAGAGTAGCTAGGGGCTGCTCTTTTTTCTTTCCTTTTGTCTATACTTTTCTTATGGCACTATTTTCTTTTGACAGGTGTGAGCTTTGTAAGGAGGAGCTCTTTGATGAAGAGTTTTTTTGCAAGGCCTGCATGGAAGAAATTGAAAACCACCTTATGCTTGAGCGCTTTGAAGAGGAGGGCTACTATGTCTATAGCCTCTTTTTCTACCGAGGCATAATTAGGGACTTGATTAGGAGCTGGAAGTTTTATTCCTCCAGTTACATGATCCACCCCCTTAGTTTTTTACTGGAAAAATTCATTATTGAGAATAATATCTACCTAGAGGCCCTGTCATATATTCCCATGTATAGAAGAAAAAAACTGGTCAGGGGCTTTGATCCCATGGAGGACTTAGCCAAGGCTTTGGCAGTAAAAACAGGACTAGAAGCTACTAATCTTTTAAGGCGGAATAGGTCAACCAAGCCTCTTTATAAGATGAAGGCTCAGGAAAGAAAAAAGGAAATTGCTGGCTGCTTTGATGTGGTGGCAAGCCCCAGATTTAAAGTAGTTGGTATTCTAGACGATATCTACACTACTGGAGCCACAACCAGAGAAGCCGCTAGGGTCCTTTTTGAGGCAGGCCACCAGGACTTTTTTTTCATTGTTCTAGCCAAATGAGGGGTTAGTATTTTATTGTGATACTATAGTTTTTCTAGACATTTATATCTATTAAGCTTCCTTTAGCCAGATTCTGCAGGTTATAGGAAGCTTTTTTGGACTTAGATGATTACTAGTAGTAGTAACCATGGATCTGATAAATAGAACAGACCAAAAAGCCTTATATTTGACAAAAGAAAGGCTGCTAGTTCTGCAGCCAGCCTAACCTCACTTTCCCCTCTGAGGCTTATTTATTTAAAAAAGAACTATCCCAAGTCTCTTTTCTATGTATCTAGTCCCGACAGCCTCCATGCTCGGCTGGAGGTAAACTACAATTACTGGAACATAATCAAAGATTGGAACTTGGAGGCAGCAGTTCTAACTGCCAATGACTATATAGCCAGTGGCAACACTAATTACTCATCCTCCTGGACTAGGACGGGGGAGGTAACTATAGACGGCTATAATACATACTTTACCCTTTTTGGAGCCCTGGCAGATAGTGTCCTCAGCACTACTCAGGGTCTCTCAGAGGCTGGTTCGGCAACAGCCAGGGTAGCCTCTTCGACCTCTAGTAAAATAGGAATTATCTCCTTAATGTTAGCTGGTGCTCAGCTGGGCCATGATATTTATCACTATGGTGCCGAAGATGAAGACACAGCAATTAATCTCTATAAGAACCTAGCTACTAATGCAGGGGTACTCTATAGTTTTATGGCTGGTTACACATCAGCTGCCCTGAGCCTGGGTTTTTTAGGGGTGGCTCTGACAGGTTACGGGTTGGACCTTTTAATAGAGACGGCAAAAGAGGTTCAGGATGAGGCTTTGGAGAAGATTTTTGATGCCTATTATCAGGAGCAAGGAGCTAGCTTTAATGAAGAAGCATGGTACAAGCTATTTGTAGATTCCTACTATAGTGCCAGGCAGGATAGCGCTGAGCCAGAAAAGAGTATGGAGCTGGCTATAAAGAGGGTTAAGAAAGGACTGGATGACCATGCTGAGCACTTTTGGACCTCTATCTTTAAGGATGGCAGTGAAGAGCTGAGTTTTGCAGTTGCAGACGCCAAGGTTAGAAACTACTTTGAGCCTAGAGAAGGTCTAAAAGAAGAGCTGACTGCCAGCTACAAGCATGACCTTTATTGGAGGTTTAATGAGAGGTTAATACCTTGGATTAATGATTTTATGCTCCATCAGCTACAGGACGAGGTATATGCAGGACTTCTAGATCTGGCAAGGCCCTTTAATCACTACTATAGGGTCCAGGTCCAGGAGGTCATGCCCTTTGATTCAGCAGAGGCCTGTAGGTACCAGAACCATGCCATCTACTTTGGACATGAAGAGGGCTTTTATCAGGGGATTGACCAAGACCAGTGGAGCCTCTACTCACCAGAGGATGATGATGAGTGGGCTGTGGCTTTGGACTTTACGCTTTTATCCTATATTTATGGAGCTATGCCTGACCACCTCTATCTCTATAAGGAAGGTAGGAATGGTGGCAATCCTGAGAAAGCAGATTTGAAGCTGCCCTTTGCCCTAAAGGCCCCGAGGAGGCTGATGTAACCCTGGTTGACCTCTCACAAGAAATGGTAGCAGATGGGGGGATTAAGTTTTATGCTCCAAGCGGTGAGAGAAAATTTGAAAACATGAAAAGAGCTATTGAAGATGGTGAGCAGTATGATCAAAGCTCTTATATAATCCACCAATATCTTCCTCTCACACCAGATTCTAATGGAGAAGTTAATATTTTAGGTACTGCTCCTGGCTGGAGTATTAATAGAGATTCAGACTCAACCATCGATGTATATGAGGCTGGTGATTTAAGTCTTGAATTCAGGCTCAAGATTGACATGGACGCTCTAAGAGAAGCCATGAGACTAGCTAGCGATGAAGAGGTTCTTGTGGGTAAATGCTATATCAAGGAGGTAAGTGATGCCTACGAGAGCTGGCAGACCCCATCTGAAGGAAGGTTTTTTACTAAAGAGTATACTTGGGTTCAAGAAGGGGAGATAGATGTTTATTATAGGTATGATGATTTCCAAAGAATAGAAATCCTTACTATCTCTGGGTCAAGGCTGTGGACTGCTAAGGGTACTGAAAGCTATACAGACGATGGCTGGGAAACAAGCACTGTTGATAGTCTTGAAAAAGAGAATTATTTCGGGGATTATTGGGAATTCCATGATAGGGATATCTTTGCTGACTTTGAATGGTAATAGAAAAGATTTTTTCTTAGATTGGAATACTCATTAAAATAACTAAGAAGAAAAAAGAAAAGGGAGATTTAAGTGATGGTCCGGTATTTTGGATCTTTTAGGCTTAGGGTCGCCCTAATACTAAGCTTTTGTAGAAAAAGGTCAAAAAGCTTCCTTAAGCCTGCATACTTGGTTTAGGGAAGCTTTACCACTGCCTAAAGGCCTAGTGCAGGTTAGTCTACTTCTAACCTCTCTACTGGGGCAGGATGTCATCTAGTGAGAAGAGGTAAAAACACTGTATCTAATAGGATTTTGAAGCTTCCAAGGCCTCCCCCTTGGGGACAAAGTCACAAAACGACTCTTGGTGTGCTGCTTAGAGCGTTTATCTAAGAAATGAGGGCTGTGAGCAGTGCACCAGTAACCCCTTAAGATTTAGAAATTAATAATT